>NZ_JAMYME010000048.1:0-43900 GCF_040318345.1 Mesorhizobium sp. M1169
GCTTTAGGGCATTATGGCTGTAGGGCAGAAGTGCAGTAGGGCAGTAGCGCAGTAGGGCAGTAGGGCAGTAGGGCAGTAGGGCAGTAGGGCAGTAGGGCAGTAGGGCAGAGGTTCGAGCGCCCTTTAAACATATTGCCCTACTGCCCTACTGCCTTATTCCCCTTACCACTATCCCCCAACGCCAAAGCGTCCGTAATCTCGAAGCGTTCGGAAGCACCGACGCGGATCATGTTCAGGCTGCCCTCGCGGGTGAAGCGGAATTCGCCGGGTGCGTCCGCACCGGCCGGCTTGCCGGCCTTGAAGCTGATGATGCGCGTGCCGCCATCGGGCCAGGTCACGGTCACGTCGGTCTTGTCGCCGGTGCGCACCACGCCTGCCTTGCAGCTGGTCATCGGCTGGCCGAGATAGCGCGCACAGGGGATGGCGTTGCCGGCACCGGGTACCGGTGTCCCCGGCGGCTGAAGCCGCGCAACGGTCTGTGCGTCGGCCGGGGGCGCCGCGTTGGCCGCGCCGAAATTCTGGACGGGACCCACTGCCGCGGGCGGCGATCCATCAACCTGTCCAGTCGTGGGGTTTCCACCGGCCAGGGCCAGGCGGTAAGCATCCTCGATCGCCACCCTGCCGATCGCGTCAGGGGAATTCAGCGGCGTTTCGGGAGCGGTCGCGCCGAGGCGCGTTGTCAGGTCGGGCAGCGGCTGAGGCGCAGGGTTCTCCGCACTGGCCGCCACCTGCGGTGTCACTTGCCGGGGATTGATAGGGTCGAGGTAGCGTGCGGGCGCCCATCCGCTCATCTTCGGGTCATCAATGTCTTCAACCTTGCACCATTTGTAGCCGCTGACGTCGCCGCAGCCGAGATTTTTCACGCTCGAACCACTCGGCAGCCGCGCCTCGATCTTGCCCATGGCCGACGCCGTGGCGCGCACGTTCAGGAGGTCATCCGGAGCGAGACCCGTCACAATCGAGACGATGGGCTCCGGCTCCTGGCCGTTGGCCGGCAACTCCGCCAGCATCAGCGGAGCGGCGATCACCGCAAGCAGCGTCGTCGGGAGTGTTACTGTGCGCCTAATCATCTGCCATGGGCGGTAGGTTCAATTGCCGAATGCGCGGCCAGGCACGAAAGCGCCATCGCACGCCAGCCGGTTTTTATAGGCGACGAGACGGCGCTGTGTAAGCCCGAAACGGTGCCGCGTGTTGAATCGCGACCAGGCCACTTCCGTGAACTAACAGCCGGCAAAATATTGCACATTTCATGTAAATATGCACTCTCTCAAGTAAGGTTGAGGAGGGCAAGATGGTCGACCTTGAAATATTTGCGCAGGTGGAAAACATAGTTCGCCAGCGTATCAAGAAAACGCGCGCCGAGATTGAGGCTTCACTTGGTCACATCGCCAACGGCAATCCGCTGGCCGCCGAACAGACCCTCTCCAGGCGGCTCGACAGGTTGCAGGTAAAGGCATCGCTCAGCCGCACCGAAGCGGAGATGATATCGGCAGCGATCGACATGAGGTCTGCCGGGGAAAGGAAGGCCGCCGCCAAGCAGCCGGGGCCGGAGGCAATTCTCGGCCCAACGCTCGATTTCATCGGGGTCGCATTCCTCGAGCGTGGGCGCCGTGCTGCCGATGCGGTTGGCCGCGTTGCCTTTCTCAACGGCAATCCACAAGGATCGGGTTTTCTGGTCGGGCCAAGGCTGTTCCTCACAAACAACCATGTGATTTCGTCGCCGGCGGATTCCCGGCGCTTCCAGGTCCAGTTCGATTATGAGCAGGACGGTGCAAATGCCGTGCGTACGCCGACGACG
Organism: Mesorhizobium sp. M1169; assembly: GCF_040318345.1. Classification (NCBI taxonomy): domain Bacteria; kingdom Pseudomonadati; phylum Pseudomonadota; class Alphaproteobacteria; order Hyphomicrobiales; family Phyllobacteriaceae; genus Mesorhizobium; species Mesorhizobium sp. M1169. The sequence continues at coordinate 1,799 of NZ_JAMYME010000048.1, forward strand.
TTCCTGTTCGATCCCGAATCCTGTTTCGTGAGCGATAGCATAGAGGGTCTGGACTTTACGCTGATCGGGGTTGGCGAGCGGCGTTCCGGCCCAAAGGAACTGGGGGAGTTCGGTTTTATCTCGCTGTCGGATGCGCGCGACAAGCATATGCTCGGCGAAATCGCCAACATCGTCCAGCATCCCGATGGCCGCTTCAAGGAACTGGTGTTGCGTGAAAACCGGCTGGTGGCCCGCGACGAAACGGTACAAGTCCTGCACTATGTCGCCGACACCGAACAGGGTTCTTCCGGATCCCCGGTCTTCAACAATGAATGGGAACCTATCGCCCTGCACCATTGGGCCGGCCCGTTCCACGAGGTGACGGGCATAGGTGGCTATGCGCTTGCGCGCGAGATCAACGAAGGCATACGGATCAGCGCCATCGTTGACCATCTGGGTGCTAGAAAGTCCAAGCTGCCGGGCTCCTCGGCATCGGCGGTTTCGCAAGCTCTGGCGATTTGGGCCGGCATGCCGCGCATGATGGACGAGACAGTTCGGCTGAACGCCGATATTCGCGAAGATGTGCCGGACAAGCCGGTGCAGCGGTCGGAACCGGATCGCAATCCGCCGGCGACGAGACACAATGCCGATGGCTCGGTCACCTGGACTTTTCCCGTCGAGATAAATGTCCGGGCGCCGCTGATCGACCGCGACGGAGGCGATGCGAGACGAAACGACGGCAAAGGCCCGGCAAGCGAACCCGGGAAGGTGGCCATCGCCGAGGCCGCGGGTTGGAAAACAGAGGATTTCGACGATCGTGGAGGGTATGAGCCCGGCTTCATACCGGGCTTTGTCCTGGCAATGCCGACGGTTGCCAATTCACCCTACCGGTTGGCCAAAAACCTTCTTGCCAAACCGGGAGAGGACCCACACGAATTGCGCTACCATCATTTTTCGATCTTGATGAACGCCGATCGCAGGCTTGCCTTCGTCACCGCCTGCAATATCGATGGATCCCGCACCAAGGCGGTCAATCGTGAGGACAAGACGGTCATCGACAACCCGTCGCTTCTCGAATTGGGGGTGGAGTCGATTTCCGGTTCGGAAGCCAGCGATGCTTTCCGGCCGGATCGGCGCATCGATCTTGGCGAGCAGATGACCCAGGAATTCTATTCGAGCCAGAATGTGCCTGGATTTCCCGTCGCAAAATCCAAGGAACGAATCGCTCGAATGTTCCAGAAGGGCCATATTACACTTCGCGGCGACCCCGCATGGGGCGTCGATCAGGAGGCGGTCGCGGCAGAACGCGACACGTTCTTTTATACCAATGCTGCGCCGCAAGTCGGCTTCTTCAATCAAGGAAGCTCGCTTAACCATCCCGGCTCCAAGGGGAAGTTGAGATGGCGCGCGGTAGAAACCTATGTGCTGCGCAACGCCTATACGACGCGAGGCCGTGTCACGGTGTTTGCCGGGCCAGTGTTCGGCGAGGACGATCCTCCCTACCGCTTCGACAGCCATGTTCCGCTGAAGTTCTGGAAGATAGCGCTGTGGTCCGATCAAGCTGGCCTGCGCGCCATCGCGCTGCTGGCGGACCAGAAGCCGGTTTTGGAAGTGATGCCCGAAGCGTTCGGCGAGCGTGCCGAGGCATTCGATGACCCGCTTGAAATTGCCAGGGTATCGGAGTTCCTTTCGACGGTGGCCGAGATTGAAGAGCTGACCGGCCTGAACTTTGGCCAGCAGCTGCGCGACGCCGACATTCGGGCCGGTTCCGAATCCGCCCCAGCACAGACTTTCAACCCAACGCAACTGGCGCCCAAGACGTCACGGCCAAAGGCTTCGGCGACCAAGACTTCGACGTCCAAGACTTCGACGTCCAAGACTTCGGCGTCCAAGACTTCGGCGGCCAGCGCCCGACGTCCTGCCAAGCGATCGAAGCGATCGGCGTCTGACGACTGAAGATTGGACCGGTCGCGACTTCTGCCGCTCGAAGGCGGTCATCCGTTCAGCTAGGCATGAGCAAGCTCAGCCTGGGATGAGCAAGCTCAGCCTGGGATGAGCAAGCTCAGCCCGGCATGAAGCCGGTGCGCAGCGCGTGAGCCCATTCGGGCCGTCCCGCCTGCTCGGCCTGGCGCGCCGCCGCCTCGTGGTCATAATCGACGGCGATGGCTTCGAAACTGTCGGGGTGCAAGTCGACGATGCCGTAGCTGGCGTGCGGCGAGCCCTGCTCGGAGACATGCGCCGGCGGCGTATCATCGTGATAGGCCGGGCAGCCGATGCTGCCCGGGTTGAAGATGACCTGACCGCCGGGAATGCGGACCAGCTCGCTGCGATGGCTGTGGCCGCAAAGCATGATGCGGCAGGCGGGATCGATCGCGCCGAGGCGCCGCTGGATTGCGACCAGCGGCGCGCGCACCAGCCGGCCGTCGACGATCGCGTCAGTCAGGTATTTTTCGTCGTGGTCGGGCCGGGCATGGAAGGCGAGTATGCCGGGCGCGACTTCCAGCGTGAGGGGCAGCGCGAACAGCGCCTCGCGCTGGCCTGCGGTCAGCCGTTCCTGCGCGTAGCGGTCGGACGGCCACATGGTCTCGTCGGCGGTGTCGCGGGCAACGCGGCGGTCGTGGTTGCCGCGCACCGTCGGCAGGTCGAGCGTCTCGAGCCGCTCCATGGTCTCGCGCGGCCAGAGCGGGCCGGAAACGCAATCGCCGAGATTGACGATGAGGTCGGCGCCGCCGCGCTGCCGCAGATCATCGAGCACGGCGTCGAGCGCCAGGACATTGCCGTGGATGTCGGCGAGGACGGCAATGCGCATGGCAGGCTCCGTTAATTGGAATGGCTGGAGGGCAGGTGAAGCTAGTTTGCTCGTCTCGCGAAGCGGGCGAGAGCGGAACCCAGCTTCGGGTCGTTCAGGCGCGGACTTCGATCTCGTGGCCGCCAACCGCCGGCAACGATGCGTCGTCGCCGGCCGCGGCAATCACGCTGTCGAGCAGGCCCGGGAAGCGGCGGTCGAGATCGTCACGGCGCAGCGTGATCAGCCGGCTGGTTCCAACCGCCTCGGTGCGGGTGACGCCGGCCTCACGCAGCTTGGCCAAATGGTAGCTCAGATTGGTCTTCGAGCAGAGATCGAGGAACCGGCTGCAATTCAGCGGAACGCCCTCTTTGCTGGCGAGATAGCGCACGATGGCCAGTCGCGTCGGGTCGCCGAGCACGGCAAGCACGTTCGGCAGGCTGATCTGGTCGGCGGTGGGATGGGGCAAGGTCATGCCCAGGAATTAAGCACATTCGGAGCCGATTTCAACGCATCTCCTCTCGTGGCTAATGGACACATAGTTTCGTTCCGTCGCCCCGTCCTGACACCGGGCTGTCAGGATGGTTCGGCTATTTTGCAGCGGCTTTATTGACATCATGCCCTGTTATGTCCAATTGTTCAATAACCTTTGAACTAAGGAAATTGCCATGGATAAGCGCCTCATCTGGCTTGCGCTCGGATCGTTCACGATTTCGACCGAAGGTTTCGTCATCTCCAGCCTTTTGCCCGACATTGCAAAGGATGCCGCCATCTCCGTTCCGCTCGCCGGCACGCTGATCACCGCGTTTGCGCTCGCCTATGCGATCGGCACGCCGATCCTGGCAACGCTGACCGGCGAATGGGACCGGCGCCGCGTCATCCTGTGGACGCTGGTGTTCTTCGTGTTGGGCAACGTCGCCGCGGCGCTAAGCTCCTCCTTCGAATTGCTGTTGATCGCGCGCATCGTCATGGCGCTGTCATCAGGCTTGTTCGCGGCGACCGCACAGGGAACGGCCGTTGCGCTTGTCGACGATCATCACCGCGCCCGCGCCATTGCCGTGGTCGTCGGCGGCACTACGGTTGCGGTCGCGGTCGGAGCACCGCTCGGCGCGCTCGTTGCGACGGTTGCCGGCTGGCGCGGCACCTTCTTTGCCATCGCCGGCCTTGGTGCGCTCGCCGGCGCGATCCTGTGGTACCGGCTGCCGCGCGGCATCGTCGGCACCAGGCTGCCGCTCCGGATGCGGCTTGCAGCGGCACTTCGCCCCGGCGTCATGCCTATCCTGGTGACGACGATCCTGGCGCTGATCGGCGCCTTCACCGTCTTTGCCTTTGTCGCGCCGCTCGCCATGGAAGGCGGTGGACTGAACCCGATCGCGCTTCCCGGAATGCTGCTCGCCTTTGGCATTGGCGCGGTCATCGGCAATATCGGCGGCGGTCAGGCCGCCGACCGTTTCGGCGCGACGCGCACCGTCTGCTGGTCGCTGGCGCTGAGTGCCGCCATGCTGGTCACGTTTTCGCTGATCCCGATGTTTCTGCCGCGCGAGATCGCCGGGCCGGCGCTCATGGCCATGATGGTGCCGTGGGGCATCGTCGGCTGGGCGTTCCCGCCGGCGCAGGCCAGCCGCATCATCAAGCTGGCGCCCGATGCCGCGCCCATCGTGCTATCGCTGAACGCTTCGGCGCTCTATCTCGGCGTGGCACTGGGTGCCGTGGTCGGCGCCGCTGTGCTGCGCTATGGCGCACCGGCCGACCTCGGCGTGGTCGCGGCGGCGTTCCCGATCATCGGTCTGGGCGTGGTGCTGGCGGGCCATCTGGCGGCGCGTCCGGTAGCGATGCCGGCCGAATGAGGCTGTCAGTGGAGCTTGGCTGCCGGCCGCCGATAATTCAACTCGCGGCTGGCGGTACGTCAAAATCGAGCGCGGCGATTTCGTCCAGCGCCGAATTCTGGGAAGTTGCCGGAAGCGACCTCGCCGACGTTCCGCAAGAAATCGTCATGACCGCCGACGATCTGGTCGATGCAGCGCTGGTTGGCCTGGCAAAGGGTGAAGCATTCACGGCACCGGGTCTTGCCGATATTGCCGGGGGGTGCCTTTCTTCGCGTCCGCAAGGCTTCTTCGGCAGTCTTCTGGCGGGCAAGCCGGCGGCGCGTTACGCTGCCTGACATGGCTAAAGACTGACCTTACGCTGTCCGCCACATCGGAATGATCGAGGCGGCCAGCAGCAGGCCAAGGACGGCGTTGAGCATGCGCCACTGCCGCTCGGTTCGCAGCAACCGGGCGAGCAGCGTGCCCGCCACGCACCACGCCGCCAGCGAGAGGGCCGCTGCAAGGCCGAAGACCGTGCCGAGCAGCACGGCGAGCTGCAGCGGCCCGTTGGCGAGCCCGGCAAAGGATGCCGCCGCTCCCAGCCCCATGGCCCAGCCCTTTGGGTTCATCCATTGCAGGCCGGCGCCGCCCAAAAAGCTGTTCGGCTTTGCCATGGCCACGTCCAGATTGGGCGGACCGCTGCGGCCGATCTTGAGGGCAAGCCACGTCAGATAGAGGGTACCGGCCATTTTCATTGCCAGTTGCAGCGAAGGAGCGGCGGCCAGCAGACCGGCGAGCCCGGCAGCACCTGCCGCAGCCACCGTGGCCAGGCCGGCCGCACTCCCGGCCATCAGCGGGATAGAGCGGCGAAAGCCGAACTGCGCGCCGGACGCCGTCGACAAGGTCGTGGCCATGCCGGGCGTTGAGGTTGAGACCAGCGCGAACAGGACGAGGGGAAGGACAGGTTCAAACATGCTGCTTCCTTTGAAGCCTGCACGGTAGGCTGTTCGGCTCATCAGTAAATGCAATGTTTGCTATGACACGCATTAGCAAATATAATAGCCGGATGCTCCGCAACCTCGATACTGCCCTGGTCCGAACCTTCGTCACCGTTGCCGACAAGGCCAGCATGACGGCGGCGGCCAACGCGCTGCATTTGACGCAAGGTGCCGTCAGCCAGCAGATCAAGCGTTTGGAAGAGGTTCTCGGCTGCAGCCTGTTCGATCGCGATCGGCGCGGATTGCGATTGACCCGCTCCGGCGAGCGATTGTTCGGCAAGGGCAAGCGCCTGCTTTCCCTCAATGACGAGATCTTGGCGGAGATGGCGGGCGATGCGGTTGCCGGTCAGGTGCGGCTCGGCGTGCCGTACGACCTTGTCGGCACCTTGCTTGCGCCGGTGCTGAAGGCCTATGCCGAGGCCTATCCGCAGGTCGAGATCTCGCTTGTCTGTGCTTCGTCGCCAGAGTTGGCCGCAGCCTTGGCGACCGGCACGATAGAACTCGCGGTGATCGAGGAGCCGATCGGTCGGTCGGCCGGCGAATGCCTTGTTGTCGACCGGCTGGTCTGGGTCGGCGCCAAAGGCGGCGCCGCCCGCGGCAAGCGGCCCTTGCCGGTTTCGATGGTCGCCGAGACCTGTGCGTTCCGCCCGGTGGTGCTGGAGGCGCTTAACGAGCATGGGCTGGAATGGCGCACCGTATTCGAAAACGGCAGCATTGACGCGACGACGGCGACAGTGCGTTCGGACTTGGCCGTCACCACCTGGTTGGCGTCGACCGTGCCTGTCGACCTCGACATTTTGGCCAACGATCCGGAGCTGCCGTCATTGCCGAATTTTTCGATCAATCTGCATTTGCCGAAGCACGACGTCGCGCCGGCTGCACTGGCATTCGCGGGCCACCTCCGCGATGGGTTGGCAGGACGACGAGAGGCGGCTTAAAAACAGCAAAAAGGACGGCCAGTGTTTAGCCGTCCTTGATCGCCCCGCGGCATCTACTTCCAGTTCCTGCGCCGCTCGATCTCGGCTTCGGACGGCTGCTCAGTGGCAAATGACCCGGTCTTGATCTCGCCGGAGCGTTCATAGCTCGCCATGAGGACGCCGGTGGTCGATGCCTGCGAACGGGTCAGCTTGAAGGCCGCAGGTATCGTGCCGCTGCCGAACAGTTTTTTGCCCTTGCCCAGCACCAGCGGGAAGGTCAGCAAGCTGATCTCGTCGATCAGGTCATTGGCGAGCAAGGTCTGGATCAGCTCGCTCGATCCCTGGATGAGCAGGTCGGGGCCGTCCTCCTGCTTCATCCGGCGCAACGTCGCCGCGACATCGCTGCCGAGCGCCTGGCTGTTTTGCCAGGACAGCGAATCCGGCCTGTGCGTCGCCACATATTTGGTGACGGCGTTGAAGATGTCGGCGATCGGATCATTCTTCTGATAAGGCCAGTGGGCGGCGAAGATGTCGTAAGTCTTGCGGCCGAGAAGCAGCGCGAACGGTTTTGAAAACGTCTCGCCCATCGCGGCGCCCATCACATCGTCCCAGTAGTGAAACGTCCAGCCGCCGAATTCGAAGCCGCCGACAGGGTCCTCTTGCGGGCCGCCGGGCGCCTGCATGACGCCGTCGAGGCTGACGAATGTTGCGGCGATGATCTTCCTCATTGGAGCTCCCTTTCCCTGGTCCGTGCCGTCATGGCCGGAGTTCGAGCCAAGGACGGGCGAACGGACATTTGTCCGACAGCGGCCGGCAAATTTCTAGGACCGGGGGCAGGTGACTGCCGACCTTATCGTCTCAGCTTGGAGCCGAGAACGCTCAGCCCAAGCCAACGACCGTATCGTAGAGCAGCTTGAAGTTGAGCACCAGGATGAGCGCGGCAACCACCCAGGCCAGCACGGCGACGGCGCGGGAAATGGCAAAATTGCCCATCTTGCGCTTGTCCGAGACGAACTGCACCAGCGGTACGACAGCGAAGGGGAGCTGCATCGACAGGATTACCTGGCTGAAGACCAGCAACTGACCGGTTCCCTTCTCGCCATAGAGCGCGGTGACCACCACCACCGGAATGATGGCGATGCCGCGCGTCAGCAGGCGGCGCGCCCATTGCGGGATGCGCAGCCGCAAGAACCCTTCCATCACGATCTGGCCGGCGAGCGTCGCCGTCACCGTCGAGTTCAGGCCGGAGGCGAGCAGCGCTACGGCAAACAGGATGGAAGCGATGCCGAGGCCAAGCAGCGGCGACAGAAGCTCGAAGGCCTGGCCGATCTCGGCAACGTCATGATGACCGGTGCCGTGGAACGCCACCGCCGACACGATCAGGATGGAAGCATTGACGAACAACGCCAGTATCAGCGCGATGGTCGAGTCGGTCGTCGCCCATTTGATGGCGTCGCGCTTGCCGCGATCGGTGCGCTCATAGGCGCGGGTCTGCACGATCGAGGAATGCAGATAGAGATTGTGCGGCATCACCGTGGCGCCGATGATGCCGATGGCGATGTAGAGCATGGCCGGATTGGTGACGATCTCGGACGACGGCACGAACATCGCATGCAGGATGGAGCCGACCGGCGGGGCGGCGGCAAAGATCTGGATGGCGAAGCAGCCGAAGATGATAATCAAAAGCGCTATGATGAAGGCCTCGAGGAAACGGAAGCCCTTGTTCATCAGCAACAGCAGCAGGAAGGCATCAAGCGCGGTGATGATGGCGCCGCCTATCAGCGGAATGCCGAACAGCAGTTGCAAGGCGATCGCTGTGCCAATGACCTCGGCCAGGTCGCAGGCGATGATGGCCAGTTCGCAAGCGACCCATAGCATGAAATTGACCGGTCGCGGATAATAGGCGCGGCACGCCTGCGCAAGGTCGCGGCCGGTGGCGATGCCGAGCCGGGCGGCGAGTGCCTGCAGCAGGATCGCCATCAGGTTCGACAACATGATGATGAAAAGCAGCGTGTAGCCGAATTGGGCCCCGCCGGCGAGGTCGGTCGCCCAATTGCCCGGATCCATATAGCCGACCGAAACCATGTAGCCCGGCCCCATGAAGGCGAACAGCCGGCGAAGCCAGATCCCCGAGTGCGGCACCGCGATCGTTGCGTTGACTTCGCGAAGGCTGGGCTGCTCGTCGTCCTCCGGGCGGGCAAATCGCCACGTGGACCGGGGGGCTGAGGTGGCTTCGGCTTCCGACATGAAATGGCTTTCCACTGGAACGATCGATGTTGTCTCCTTATCTATGCCACGGCTGAACATTATGCAATATGCTATATTTCATTGTCTGAGCTTTTTCTTGTGGCCGCTTGGCGTGCGGCCTGAACGGCAGTGAACGCCGGTTGCGCCGGCCACCGAATGGAAATAAACGGCCAGAACCAATAGGGTTCCGTGTTATGACCGCAATGTCGATTCAAACTGCCGGGAGGAGCGCGTATTGGCGCTGAAGAAAAGACCGGTTCCTCGCGAAAAGCCGCTGCCTGACGCAGAAATCCACTCGGAAGGCTTCAGGCAGACGCGTGAAGCGCGCCGCAGCGCGCTGGTCGAGGATTATGTCGAGCTCATCGCCGACCTGATCGAGGATGGCAACGAGGCGCGCCAGGTCGATATCGCGGCACGGCTCGGCGTCGCTCAGCCGACGGTCGCGAAAATGCTGACGCGGCTGTGCGCCGACGGGCTGGTCTCCCGGAAGCCTTATCGCGGCGTGTTCCTGACCGATGCCGGCCGCAAGGTTGCGGAAGAGAGCCGCATTCGCCACCAGACGGTCGAGGCCTTCCTGCGCTCGCTCGGGGTCAGCGCCGAGACGGCGCGCATCGACGCCGAGGGCATCGAGCATCATGTCAGCGCCGAGACGCTCGAAGCCTTTCGCAAGGCAATAATCGCCGCCCGCTGAAAAGCACGGCCAGCGTATCTCTTCGCGCGACTCGCTTCCCACGAGCAGGGTGAACGGCACAGACCTTGCGATGTCTCGGCCAGAGCAGGCAAGCGTCAGCAAGCATTGCTTGTTCGCACGAAAAATACTGTGACTTGGCGTAACCGTTGAGATAATTGTTGTCGTGTCCGATCGAACCGGGACACGGCCCGATCGGCCGGAAAATTGCATCACGGGGGTTGCCATGCTCTGGAAGGGCCGTCGTCAGAGTGACAATGTCGAGGACGAGCGCGGCCAGAGCGGCGGGCTTGGCGGCGGGCCGGGGCAGTTTCGCATCCCGATCGGCGGTCGCGCGGGCGGCGGCATGTCGGGCATTATCATCGTAGGGTTGATTTTCCTGGCAGGGTGGTATTTCGGCTTCGACCCGAGTCAGATCCTCGATAACAGCGGCTTGCAGCCCGGCGGCGGTCAGATCACCGACAATAGCGGTGCGCAAGGCGGCGGCACCGGTGCGCCCGCCTCCGACGAGATGAAGCAGTTCGTGTCGACTGTGCTGGCCGAGACCGAGGACACGTGGACCGGTATTTTTCAGTCCGAGGGCCTGACCTATCAAGATCCAAAACTGGTCCTGTTCAGCGGACGGATCGGCTCTGCTTGCGGCTCTGCCTCGTCAGCGGCCGGACCATTCTACTGTCCCAACGATCGCAAAGTCTATCTCGACACCACCTTCTTCCAGCAGCTCGATCAGCAGTTCGGTGCCTCGGGCGATTTCGCACAGGCCTATGTGATCGCGCATGAGGTCGGCCACCATGTGCAGAACCTCGTCGGCATCCTGCCCAAATTCAACCAGATGCGGCAGAGCATGGGCGAAGCGGACGCCAACCACATGTCGGTGCAGGTCGAGTTGCAGGCCGACTGCTTTGCCGGCATCTGGGCGCATTTCACCGGTCAGAAAGGCATCTTGGAACAGGGCGACATGGCGGAGGCACTGAACGCCGCCAAGCAGATTGGCGACGACACGCTGCAGAAGAAGATGCAGGGCTACGTCGTGCCGGAAAGCTTCAACCACGGCACGTCGCAGCAGCGGCAGACCTGGCTGGCGCGAGGCTTCCAGAACGGCAAGCTTTCGGACTGCGACACGTTCAACAACCCGATCTGAGCCGACGGTTTTCTCGAAATCCGAGAGACTGGATCGCAGTCAGGGGATGTCAGGATGAAAGCACTCTGCCCGTTCCCTCATTGTTCCCAGCGATGTGCTCGCCTATAAGGTGTGTTCCCGTTAGCTTGGGCGGCCCGAGGAGATACCATCATGATAGACCCCAAAACCGCCAGGCGGGGCCTTGCGCTTGTTTTCACCACCCTGCTGCTCGACATCATTGGCTTCGGCATCATTATGCCGGTGCTGCCGGCCTATCTCAGGGAATTGACCGGCGTCGGCATCAGCGAGGCGGCTATCGAGGGCGGCTGGCTGTTCTTCGTCTATGCGGCGATGCAGTTCGTTTTCGCACCAGTGATGGGCGGGTTGAGCGACCGGTTCGGGCGGCGGCCTATCCTGCTTGCCTCGGTGCTGACGTTCGCTATCGACAATCTGATCTGCGCTATCGCCTGGTCCTATCCGATGCTGTTCATCGGCCGCGTGCTGGCCGGCATTTCCGGCGCCAGTTATTCCACGACATCGGCATTCATTGCCGATATCTCGACCGACGAAAATCGTGCGAAGAATTTCGGGCTGCTCGGCATTGCTTTCGGCGTCGGCTTCGTCATAGGGCCGGTTCTGGGCGGGTTGCTCGGCACGTTCGGGCCGCGTGTGCCGTTCTATTTCGCTGCCGGGCTTGCTTTCGCAAACTTTCTGATCGCGCTGTTTCTGTTGCCGGAAACACTTGATAACAAGCACCGTCGCCGCTTCGAGTGGAAACGCGCGAACCCGGTCGGCACGCTCGTCCAGATGCGCAACTACGAAGGTATCGGCTGGATCGGACTTGTCTTCTTTCTGATGACGCTGGGGCACATGATGTATCCTGCGGTCTGGTCGTTCGTCTCCAGTTATCGCTATGGCTGGAGCGAACAACAGATCGGCTTCTCGCTCGGCGCTTTCGGCCTGTGCGGGGCGATTGTCATGGCGACAGTTCTGCCGCGCGTGATCCCTAAGCTCGGCGAGTGGAAGACGGTGGTAATCGGTCTGGCATTTACCGCACTCAGCGCCTTCGGCTACGCCTTCGCGTCACAAGGCTGGATGATCTATGCAGTGATCGTCGTCGGATGTCTCGAGGCGTTGGCCGACCCGCCGCTCAGAAGCCTGGCGGCCGCCAAGGTGCCACCTTCCGCCCAGGGCGAACTCCAAGGCGCAATGACCTCGATCTTCTCGATCACCTCAATCATCACACCGCTGCTTTATACGGCGATCTTTTCCTGGTTCACGGGCCCGAACGCGCCCGTGGTTTTCGGCGGTGCCCCCTATCTGCTCGGCGCGATTTTCCTCACGCTGGCGCTCGTCGTCTTCGTCACCAGGGTGGCCAAGCCGACGCCGAAGGAAGTCAAACGCATGCACGCGCGGGAAGCCGTGACGGACGGGGCTTGATCGGCGCCGGGAGCCCGGCCGGCGCCGTCAGTCAAATCCGTTTTTACGCAATGCGCTAAAGACGCTCGGCCAGTGCCGGCTCGCCGCGCTTTTCGCGGATCAAGTTGACGAAGCGGCGAAACAGATAGTGCGAATCCTGCGGGCCGGGCGAGGCTTCGGGATGATGCTGGACCGAGAAGACCGGTCTGCCGGTGAGCGCAATGCCGCAATTCGAACCGTCGAACAGCGAGACATGGGTTTCCTCGACACCGCTCGGCAATGAGTCGGCGTCGACGGCAAAGCCATGGTTCATCGAGACGATCTCGACCTTGCCGGTGGTGTGGTCCTTGACCGGATGATTGGCGCCGTGGTGACCCTGATGCATTTTTGCGGTCTTGCCGCCCAGCGCCAGCGCCAGCATCTGGTGGCCGAGGCAGATGCCGAAAAGCGGGATTTCGGTCTTCAACAGATCCTGGATGACCGGAACGGCGTAGTCGCCGGTGGCTTCCGGATCGCCAGGGCCGTTGGATAGAAAAATGCCGTCGGGCCGCATCGCCAGGATCTCCTCGGCGCCGGTTTTTGCCGGCACCACAGTGACCTTGGCGCCGAGGCCGGCCAGCAGGCGCAATATGTTGCGCTTGACGCCGTAGTCGACGGCAACGACGTGCATCGACGGATCAGCCTGTTCGCCAAAGCCCTCGTTCCAGACCCACGGCGTCTCGCGCCAGACCGAGGACTGGCCGGAGGTCACCTCCTTGGCGAGATCAAGCCCGATAAGCCCTGACCATGCGGCGGCGCGGCGCTTGAGGTCATTGACATCGAAGATACCGTCGGGCGCGTGCGCGATGACGGCATTGGGCATGCCCTTTTCGCGGATCAGCGCGGTCAGCGCCCGCGTGTCGATGCCTGAAAGTGCGACGATGCCGCGCTTCTTCAGCCACTGGTCGAGACCGGTTCCGGCGCGGTAATTCGACGGGTTGGTGACATCGGCCTTGAACACGGCGCCGACGGCGCCGGCGCGGGCCAGCGGGTTGAGGTCCTCGATGTCTTCGTCATTGGTGCCGATATTGCCGATATGCGGAAAGGTGAAAGTGACGATCTGGCCGGCATAGGATGGGTCGGTGAGTATCTCCTGGTAGCCGGTCAGCGCGGTGTTGAAGCAGACCTCGGCGACGGCGAAGCCGGCGGCGCCCAGACCGCGGCCCTCTATGACAGTGCCGTCGGCCAGCACCAGCAGGGCTGTCGGCCTCTCGCTGGTCCAAGGGGGGGTCGACGCGGCTGTCATCGTAGCCATGGCGGCACTCCTAAAGGTTGCGCCCTCAGTCGGCGCAACAAAAGGCGCGAAGCGGCGATCTCACAGCCTCGGCGCGCTAGGTTTTCATTTGTGCCTGTCGTTGCCCAAAACCGCTACGCATTTTTGGGCGACGTGCACTAGAATTCAATTCATGCAAGGCCCAGTACATAGGGGAAGGCGCCAAGGCGGTCAATGATGCCGCGCCGTGCGAGCCTAGATTTATTTCGTCGAATAATATCAGCGGTTTGCCGGACGCTATCGAGTTTGCCTTGAGCTATCGGCATGACTATTGTCCGCCGCATTCGAAGGAGAAAGCACCATGCGAGGCAAAATCGCCGAATCCCTGAAGAGCGCGATGAAGTCGCAGGACAAGCGGCGGCTGCCGACATTGCGGCTGATCCAGGCGGCCATCCATGATCGCGACATCGCCAATCGCGGCGCCGGCAAGGAGCCGGCGAGCGATGACGAGATCCTGCAGATCCTGGCCAAGATGGTGAAGCAGCGCGAAGAATCGGCCAAGGCGTTCGATGACGGCAAGCGGCCGGAGCTTGCAGCGCAGGAGCGCGACGAGATGACCATCATCCGCGACTTCCTGCCGACGCAGCTGGGCCAGGCCGAGACGGAAAGCGCCGTCCGTTCCGCCATCGCCGAGACTGGTGCCAGCGGCGTCAAGGACATGGGCAAGGTGATGGCGGCGCTCAAGGAAAAATACGCCGGCCAGATGGATTTCTCCAAGGCGAGCGGCATCGTCAAGAGCCTGCTGCAGTAAGCTGCCGAAGGCCCTTGCCGTCGCGCCCGCAATCCGGCAGCCAAAAGCTTGCGCCCGTGATCGAACTCGTCAAACCGGTGCTTGAACACCTGCCGTCCTACAAGGCGGCCCTCGAGCGCGGCTGGTCGCCGGACAATGTGCGGCTGCTCGACGCGACGCGCGAGCAGCTTGCGGCTATCGAAAAGGATCCAGCGACTTTCCTTGGCGATCTCGACGATTCCGATGGCAAGGGACCGCCGATCACCTTGCCCGACGGTTCGACGGTGCCGCGGCTGCCCGGATTCCGGCGCTGGATCTGGGACGGGGAAGTCGCAGGCTCAATCGGCCTGCGCTGGCAGCACGGCACCGCGTCGCTGCCGTCGCATGTGCTCGGCCACATCGGCTATGCGGTGGTGCCGTGGAAACGGGGACGCGGCTATGCGACCGAGGCGCTGCGGCTGATGCTGGTGGAGGCGAGGGCGGTTGGCCTGCCCTTCGTCGAAATCACCTGCAAGCCTCACAATGTGCCCTCGCAGAAGGTCGTTCTGGCCAATGGCGGCCGGCTGGTCGGGCGTTTCTTCGAGGACGCCGCCTATGGCGGCGCGGAAAGCCTGCGCTACCGGATCGATCTGTAGCCCTATTCGGCGGCAGCCGGCAGCGGCGGCGCAGCCCGGCTTCGCCATTCCCAGACATGCGAGGCAAGCGCAACCGCGACCGCGACCAGCATGGCGATCGCGCCAACCACCGGCAGGCTGCGATAGCCATAGCCGGCATTGAGCATCGCCGCGCCGAGCGATGCGGCGAGCGCGATGCCGACATTGAAGCCCGACGGGATGAGCGACGAGGCAAGGTTGGAGGCGTCCGCGGTCCAGGTCAGGATGCGGGTCTGGATCGGCGTGCCGATGGCAAAGTTGAGGCCGCCCCAGACGAAGATCGCTATCACCATCGGCAGCGGGTAAGGGCTGACAGCGTAGATCAAGGCGAGCATTGCCGCCTGTAGGAAAAGCATGGCGATGAGCGACGGCATCAGCTTCCAGTCGGCGAGCCGCCCGCCGACGAAGACGCCGATCGTTGCGCCGACCCCATTGAGCAAGAGCACCCAAGGTATCCATTTCTCGTCGAGGCCTGTGACCTCAAGCAGCGTCGGCGTGATGTAGGTGAACAGGCCGAACTGGCCGATCATCAGCATCAGCATAATAATGAGCGAGGTCCAGACCTGCTGGCGTGCGAGCACGCGGACCTCGCTTCCAAGGCTCGCCGACGGGCTCGACGATCCCGTCTTGCGCGGCAGCAGGGCGCCGATTGCCGTGAAGGCCACCACACCGAGCGCGCACATCACCCAGAATGTCGCACGCCATCCCCAGATGTTGCCGATTGCCGTGCCGGCCGGAACGCCGATTACGTTCGATACGGTGAGGCCGGACAGGATCAGCGCCACCGCCATGCCGCGCTGGTCTTCGCGCACGAGGCCGACGGCCACCACCATGGCAACGCCGAAATAGGCGCCATGCGCCACGGCCACCGCTATCCGCAACAGCAGCATCGAGGCGAAGTCGGGCGCCAGCGCACAGGCGGCCTGGCCGATGGTGAAGGCTGCAGTCAGTCCAAGCAGCAGGGCCTTGCGGGAGAAGCTTTTGGTGGCGAGCGCCAGCAGCGGGCCGCCGACTGCAATGCCGCCGGCATAGCCGGAAACGAGATAGCCGGCGGTCGGGATCGCGACGCCAAGGCCCTCCGCCACCTGCGGCAGCACGCCGGCGATGACGAATTCGGTGGTGCCGAAGGCGAAGGCGGCAATGAACAGGGCAATGAGGGGGAGCATGGCGGAAAGGCGATCCTCGGGTAAGGTCGCCTCAAACCACGGATGAGGGCAGCGGGCAATCCAGAAATTGTCGACGCCGCTTTAGCTTTTCTTGATCGCCGGTCAGGCGTCCGCGCGGAGGCAAGAGCTAGGCGGCTGCCTTCCTCCCGTAAGGAATTTTCAGCCACGCACGTTCGTGAAGATAGTAGAGCAGCGACTTGGTGACGACCTCGGTCAGGCCGATGGCAGCGGCGAGCTTAATGCTTCCGGTCACGACGAGCGAAATGATCATCGTATCGATGGTGCCGGTGATGCGCCAGGAAAGCGCTTTGGCGAAGCTGCGAGAATGGGTGTCCATCGACTTTCCTTCCGGTAGATGCGGCGATCTTTAGCCGACAGACAGGAGGTGGCGCAAAGATAATTTCTGCGCATTGGCCCACAGCAATTTTCATAGGCGATGTTCTGAAGCTTCCCGGCCTGTGGATGCAATCTATCCGGCCTTCAGCCGCGAACCGGTGAGCAGGCCACGCTCTTCAAGAACGGGATAGGCCATCGAGGCGAGCAGCGAGTTGATCTGCTTGAGGTCGCGAATGGTGTCGAGATGGATGGAACTGGTCTCGACACTCTTGGCGGTGCCGTCGCGCAGCCGCACGAAATGGCTCTGGCTGGTTTCCTTCTCGCGGTCGCGCAGCCGGTCCTTTTCCAGCACCAACTGGCGAGCGGTCTCCGGATCGCGGGACACCAGCACGTTGAAGGCAAGCCTGGCATTGGCAAGCACCAAGGCATGGAAGGCGCAAAGCTCACGCCAGCCTTCCGGCGTGAACTCCAGCCCACGCTCGAATTTCTTCTTCACGTGGACCAGCATGTTGCGCACGATGATGTCGCCGACCTGCTCCAGCTTGACGCAGGCGCCGATCAGCTCCTGGCAACGCAGCGCCTCGTCCTCGCTCAGCGGGTTCTTGGTGACCCTGGCCAGATAGAGCTTGATCGCAGCGTGCTTCCTGTCGACACGGTCGTCGAGTGCGGCCAACGCGCCGATCTTGTCGGCATCGGCGCTCTCATAGAGCTCGATGATCCGTTTCAGCATGATCTCGACCGTTTCGCAGACCCGCACCACCTCGCGGGTGGCGTTGGCCAATGCCTGGCTCGGCACGTCGAGCGCACTTTCGTTGAGCGCCGAAAGCTCGACGACGTCGAGCGCGTTGGCGGCCTGGGGCTTGGTGCCCAACGCCACGATCCTTTCCGAGGCGCGATAGACCAGGCGCGCCAGCGGTAGGCCGGCGATCAGGATCAGGATGTTGAAGTCAATGTGGGCATTGACGATCTGCTCGGGCACCGTGCTGCCCAAGAAGGCGACCGGCGGTTTGAACGTCAGGAACAGGATCAGCATGATCAGCGAACCCATGCCGCGCATCAGGAGATTGCCGATCGGCACGATACGAACGCCGGGTTCTGCGTTGCGGGTTAGAAGCGGCGCGATGATCGAAGAGCCGAGATTGACACCCAGCACCAGCACGATACCGAGTTCGGGCGGGATGAAGCCGCGGCCGGCCAGCGTCACCATCAGCAGCACCGCGGCGATCGAGGAATGGAACAGCCAGGTGATCACCGCCGCCAGAAGATAGGCGGTGACCGGATCGCCGGAGAAGTAATCGACGATGAGCGGCATCAGCGTGCTCTGGCGCAGCGGCTCCGACGCCTGGCCGATCATCTCCAGCGACAGAAGCAGCAGGCCGATGCCGACCAGGATGCGGCCGAACTGGCGCCAGTCGCGCCGCTCGGTGGCCATGAACATGACGGTGCCGGCGACTAGGCAGATCGGTACCAGCAGCGACAGATCGAAGGTGAGCAGCTTGACCACCAGTGCCGAGCCGATCTCGGCGCCGCGCACCGCAAGCTGGCCCGACATGCCGCTGACAATACCGGAGCCGGCGAATGAGCCGACCAGCAAGGTGACGGCGGTCGAGCTTTGCAGCGCGACAGCCAGGCCGCAGCCGGCCAGAACCGCCATGAACGGATTGCGCATCGTGGCGCGCAGTTTGTGGCGCAGCACATCGCCATAGGCGCGCTCGACGCCGGTCTTCACCAGACGGGTGGCAAACAGCATCAGTGCGACCGCACCGGCCAGGTGCAGCAAGACGACCGAGCCACTCATGCCAGGCCCCGCAACGCGACAGGTGCCAGCGACGCGGGCGCGGTGAAATCAAAGAGGCAAAAGTGGGCGCGAATCGTGGACATTGCAGAGGTTGATATTACTCCGATTTATTTTAGCCGAATAATAAATTTTGCCCGGTTCGGACGCGTGTTGCCACGCGACGGGGCGTGTCGGAAATGGATGGCTGACAAAATGGTTGCATAGCCTGCGGAGTTGCGGCGGGTCATGCGTCCATTCTCGGACGCCCGCTTTAAAGGTAGCGCTGAATTAGTCGTCATAAAGGTAAGAAATCATTACGAAAACGTAATCTCGGTGTTCAGTTTCGGTTCATCCTTCCGGCTCTATTCCGTAGGCATCGACAACCAAGGAGTACCCGCCATGAAACCGATCGTTCTTTCCGCCATTGCCTTCTCGATGCTGGCTGCAACCACCTGGCAGGGCCAGGCCGCACCTCTGAACACACCAAACGCGCCGCAGTCGAACTACAGCCAGGTCGACTGGCAGAAGCCTGGCAGGCATGTCGACGTGAACAAGCATGTCGACGTGAACAAGCGCGTCCTAGTGAAGAAGAAGATCGTTGTGAAGCGCAGCCATTGGCGCAACGGCCAGAGATATTCCAGCTGGAAGCGTCACCAGCCGATCCGCGACTATCGCCACTATGGCCTGCGCCGTCCGGGTCCCGGGCAGGAATGGATCCGGGTTGGCAATGACTATCTGCTGGTCAGCGTTCTTTCCGGCTTGATCTTCGGCGCCATCGCCACGCAGTGACCGCGGAACGTCTGACCGGCACGGCGCTGGTCAATGAAAGAGAGGCGGCCCGCCAAGGCCGCCTTTTTTCATTGGTCCATCTTGATCCTAATTCAGCGCGGTCGAAAGTTTCACGGTTCCGCTGAAATACTTCGCCGAATCGGAGCCGATGCCGCCATAGCTGGTGGAGAGGCCGAGACGCATGCCGCCCGGCATGCGGGTATCGATGCCGGCTCCGACGCGGCCATGGAAATTGTCGGCGCCGCTTTCGGTCGCTGTGTCGCTTATGTCGAAGACGCCGTCGAGCCGCAGGTTAAAGTCGAGGGTAACGTCGTCATCCGTGACATGGCGATAGGAAACGCCGGGGCCGAAGGCGATCTGGCCGAGGCCGGCGGTGACGGAGGGAATGGGGACGTTCAGGCCGTCGACATAGGCTCCCGATTTTTCCTCGAAATAGGAGAAGCGCGCCCGCGGCGAGAAGGTCCAGGCGTCATATTGCCATTCCCCTTGCAGCGTGGCGCTGACCATCCAACGGCTGGCGTCGAAGCCGTCGGTGTAGGTATCCATGGGGCTGACGCTGTTCGAGGATGTTCCAGCTCCGGCGAGCAAATCGAAATACAGATTGTCCGTCAGCCGAGCGGTCAAATAAGGCCCGGCGATCCAGCCGGTGCCCTCGGCGGTTCCGCCGCCGCTGCCGGTGAAGCCGTCGGTACGATCGATCTGGACGAAGGCGCCAACAAGCAGATTGCGGCTGACCAGATAGTCGGCGCCGAAGGTTGCGAGGGCGAATTTGCCGTCTTGGTCATTGATGTCGAAGCGGCTGTAAGTGCCTTCGAACCAGATGTCGAACAGGCTGTTGGCATCTTCCCCGCCAAGCCGCCGCATGGAGGCAAGGCTTGCGCTGACATTGACCGAGTTGGTGTCGGCCATGCCGGGCAGGTACGCGAGCAGGGTGGCCACTGGGCTGCCGCCGCCAGCGACGCCGTCGAGCCGGTCGATGCGGCGCTGGATGTCGGGCTGGTTCTCCAGAATGAGGCTGGCGCGTGTCTCCATGAATTCCTTGATGAGCGCCGTGGTATTTTCGCGTGAATTGGTGCTGGCGAACGTGCAGACGACGCTTTCGCCGGGCGCCAGGTTGATCACGGCCGTGCGGTTCGCCACATTGCCGACGGAATCGCCATCGTTGCAACTGATCGAGGTCAAGGCGAAGCCGGCGGCGGTCATGTCGGCGGCGGTGACGCTGTAGGAGCCGGTCTGCAGCGAAACGGCCGGTCCGTCGCCGGAGCCGCTGCTGGTGGCGATGGTGAAGTTGAGGCCGGGCGCCGGCGAGGAGAAGCCGAAGGAGCCGTCGCCGCTGTCGGTGGTCTGGCGGATGGTGATGGAGCCTAGGGCGTGGACTTCCTGGGCGAGCGCGCTGGAGGTGCTTGTCGCGTTGTTCGCGTCGCCATTGTAGGTCGCGACGACCTGACGGGTGCCGACCGGGAGGGCGGACGTCGTCAGGGCGGCGGCACCGCCGGCGAGCGCGACCGTAGCAGCGGGCGAGCCGTCGACACTGAAGGTGACCGTTCCGGCCGGCGGCGGATTGCCGGGAGCCGAAACCGTTGCCGTGAAAGTGACCTGATCGCCCTGATTGGAAGGGTTGAGGCTGGAAACGACCAAGGTGGTGGTGCCAAGCTTGTCGATGGTCACCGAATAGGCCTTGGAACCGGATTTCCGATTCTGATCGGTTGCAACTGCGGTGAAGTCGAATGTGCCGGTATTGGTCGGGGTACCGGAGAGCAGACCGATCGCGTCGAAGCTGATGCCCGACGGGAGGGTTCCGGACGTCAGCGCGAAAGTATAAGGCACCGCGCCGCCGCTGGCCGCAAGCTGTTGCGAATAGGCCTGGTTGTATACGGGGTTTGGCAAGGATGCCGGCGTCAGCTCGACGGTCGGCTCGGCAATGATCAGCGTGTAGGATTTCGAACCGATGAAACCGTTTGCGTCGGTTGCCGCCACGACCAGGTTGAACGTGCCGGTATTAGTCGGGATTCCGGAGAGCAGACCGGCCGCGTCGAAGCTGATGCCCGACGGGAGGGTTCCGGACGTCAGCGCGAAAGTGTAGGGCGTCATACCGCCGCTGGCCGTCAGCTGCTGCGAATAGGCCTGGTTGTAGACCGGACTGGGCAATGACGGCGGCGAGACCGTGATCACGGGCGGTGTAAAGGTGACCGTGTTGTCGGTGCTGGTCGAGGCTTCGTTCGCATCGACGGCGGCATTGGTTGCCACGCCGGCCGGTATTGTGGCCACGACGGACCCTGAACCCGTCATGCCGCTGACCGCGACGCTGAAAGTGCTGCCGGAGCCGGTGACGACAGCGATGGTGGCGCCGGCGGTGCCGGAAAGCACAACGTCGCTGCCGCTGAAGCCGGTCACCGGCTCGCTGAAGACCACGTCGAAGAGGATTGGCGACGAACCGGTCGGATCGCTCTGGCCGGCAGCCTGGTTGATGGTCACTGTCAGCGGCGGTGGCGGCAGATTGTAGGTGACGGTATTGTCGGTGCTGGTCGAGGGCTCGTTCGGATCGACGGCGGCGTTGGTCGCCACGCCGGCCGGTATTGTGGCCACGACGGACCCCGAACCCGTCATGCCGCTGACCACAACGCTGTAGGAGCTGCCGGAGCCGGTAACGGACGCGGTGGTGGCGCCGGCGGTGCCGGAAAGATCGACGTCGCTGCCATTGAAGCCGGTCACCGGCTCGCTGAAGACCACGTCGAACCGAATTGGTGACGAACCCGCCGGATCGCTCTGGCCCGCTGCCTGGTTGATGGTCACCGTCGGCAGCGCGAACGCCGCGGTCGGCACGAGCACGAGCACGAGAATGGCGGCGAGGGCGCGCCTCAGCGTTGCGAACAAAAGCAGGAAAATCGACGACAACAGAAAGGAAAGTGCGGACAACGGCAAACGCCGCAGCCGCATGGTGACATGCGCATCCAGAGCTACGGTCACCCCGTCCCCCAAAATCCCCCGACCGGCGGGCCTGCTCTCTACGGGCGCTGAATTCCGGACGAGTCGCCTTTGCTTATGATCATCTAGATTGGCGAGTTCATGCAAAGTCAATCTTGAAGCCACGGGTCAGGTAAGCTTGAGACTATTCCCGCTGCGGTGTGGCGGCCACGCAACGTCAGGCGCCTGGACCCCTTGGCCCTGTGAAAACCGGGTATGGTTCCGCATTAGGAGTCGTCGGGCTTCGCCGGCGTGATTATATGGAGGCCAAACGAGCTGTCCCCCATGCGCTTTCCGCCTGCTTTCCTCGACGAGATCCGCGACCGCGTGCCGATTTCTTCGGTGATCGGCCAGCGCGTCGCGTGGGACAGGAAGAAGACTAACGCGCCGCGCGGCGACTATTGGGCCTGCTGTCCCTTCCATGGCGAGAAGAGCCCGTCCTTCCACTGCGAGGACAAGAAGGGCCGCTACCATTGCTTCGGCTGCTCGGTTTCGGGCGACCATTTCAAGTTCCTGACCGAACTTGACGGGATGAGCTTTCCTGAAGCGGTTGAGAAGATCGCCGACATGGCCGGCGTGCCGATGCCGGTTCGCGATGCCCAGGAGGAGCGGCGCGAAAAGGAACGCGCCAGCCTGACTGACGTCATGGAGATGGCGACGGCGTTCTTCCAGGAACGGCTGCAGGGACCGGAAGGGGCAAAGGCCCGCGCCTATCTGCGCGACCGGGGGCTGACACCGGCGACGCAGCAGTCTTTCCGCCTCGGCTATGCCCCCGACAGCCGCAATGCGCTGAAGGAGCATCTTGCCGCCAAGGGTGTTCCCAAGGCCGACATCGAGGCGTGCGGGCTGGTGCGCCATGGCGACGACGTCCCGGTTTCCTACGATTGGTTCCGCGACCGCATCATGTTCCCGATCCCGGATTCCAGGGGCAAGATCATCGCCTTCGGCGGGCGGGCACTGGCGCCGGATGCGCCGGCCAAATACATGAACTCGCCCGATACGGAGCTCTTCCACAAAGGCAACGTGCTCTACAATTTCGCCCGTGCGCGCCAAGCGCTCGGAAAGGGGGCGCTGGCCAAGGGCGGCACGGTCATTGCCGTAGAGGGCTACATGGATGTGATCGCGCTGGCGCAGGCCGGCTTCGAAAACGTGGTGGCGCCGCTCGGCACCGCGTTAACTGAAAACCAGCTCGAACTTCTATGGCGCATGGCTGGCGAGCCGGTGCTGTGCTTCGACGGCGACCAGGCCGGGTTGAAGGCAGCGTGGCGCGCCGCCGACATGGCGCTGCCGGCGGTCCAGGCAGGCCGCTCCGTGCGCTTCGCCCTGCTGCCGGAGGGCAAGGATCCCGACGATCTGGTCAAGGGTGACGGGCCGGATGCGTTCCGCGCCGTGCTTTCCGAGGCACGGCCGCTGGCCGACCTCTTGTGGATGCGCGAGACCGCCGGCGGCATCTTCGACACGCCAGAACGGCGGGCGGAGCTCGAAAAGACGCTACGCGAACTGACCAGCCGCATCCGCGACGAGAGCCTTCGTTACCACTACCAACAGGAAATGCGCGAGCGCGTGCAGAGCTTCTTCGGTGCCCAGCGCGGACGCCAGGGACGTCAGGACGGACGGCCCGGTGAGCGCTTCCCGGGCAGGGTCTCAGCACCCGGCGGACAGTTTGCACGTGGCGGCAATGCCGGTGGGCGCACCGCGATCACCGAAAGCCTCGGCCGCTCGGCGCTGGTCAAACGCGGCGGCGAGGGCATGTCGGTGCGCGAGGCGACGATCATTGCGGCCCTCGTCAACCATCCCGTGCTGATCGACGAGAATTTCGCCCATGTCGAGTTCCTCGATCTCGCCAATTCCGATCTGAAGCGGCTGCATGCGGCCATCCTCGACGCCATGGCGCACGATATGGCCAACAACCGCGAGGCTGTAATCGCGACGATCGAGCGGGCCGGCTGCGGTGAGATCTGGCAGCGCGCGGTGGCGCTGATCAAGCGTGCGCGGCAATGGCCGGCGCTGGAAACGGCAGCACTCGACGATGCTCGCGATGCGTTCAGCCAAGCTCTCCACTTGCAGCGCAGCGCGCGCACCTTACATAAGGAGCTGAAGCAGGCGGAAGCAGCGCTCGCCAGCGATCCCACGGACGAAAATTACCGGCACCTGGTCGAAATCCAGGCGCAATTTCGTGATGTGCAGGCAACGGAAGCGCTGATTGAAGGGTTTGGCGTATCGTCGGGCAGAGCTGGGCGCGTTTAGATCGAAGCCTCCAGAAGACTGAAATGTAAGGACGTGCTTGCGCGTTGAATCAAGCGTGCGGTGCTCTAAGTCGGGTAATTGATTCGCTTTTTTCATGCGAATCATGCGAGAGGCGCTTGACCTTCCGGCAGAATGGCGGAATCAGGTCGATTCGAAACGTTAACCCGCCCCGGCATCGACGGGAATGCAGCGATGTAAGGTACTGATCACTGGACAGGCAGTCAGCTTGCCACAGATATCAGGGTTAATCTGGACTTAACGAGAGATGCAGTTACTGGCCCGGTAAAGCGCGTTCTGGAAAGAGCGCATCCAATTTGACCGGACCGGCAGCTTACGCGGCTTTGATACTCAGCCGCTTGGAGAAAATAAAGACTATGGCGACAAAAGAAAAGGAAGAAGTCGAGACCGAACGCGAGGCCGCGACCGATGGCCCTCTGCTCGACCTTTCCGACGATGCTGTCAAGAAGATGATCAAGGCCGCCAAGAAGCGCGGTTATGTCACCATGGACGAGCTGAATTCGGTGCTGCCCTCGGAGGAAGTGACCTCCGAGCAGATCGAGGACACGATGGCCATGCTTTCCGACATGGGCATCAACGTGGTCGAGGACGACGAGCAGGGCGAGGAGCCCGAAGCCGCCGACACCGCCGCTGACGCCGAGGAAGACGCCAACGAGCTGGCCGAGCAGACCGGCACCGCCGTCGCCGCCACCACGACCAAGAAAGAGCCGACCGACCGCACCGACGATCCGGTCCGCATGTATCTGCGCGAGATGGGCTCAGTCGAGCTTCTGTCGCGCGAGGGCGAAATCGCGATCGCCAAACGCATCGAGGCCGGCCGCGAGACGATGATCGCAGGCCTGTGCGAAAGCCCACTGACTTTCCAGGCCATCATCATCTGGCGTGACGAGCTCAACGAATCGAAGATTCTGCTGCGCGAGATCATCGATCTTGAAGCGACCTATGCCGGGCCGGAGGCCAAGCAGGCGCCGGTTGTCGAGCGTATCGAGGAAGCCAAGACCGAGGAAAAGTCGCGCCGTTCGCGCGAGGACGAGGACGACATTACCAATGTCGGCGGCGACACGCGTGGCCTGGTGGACGACGACGAGGAAGACGATGACGAGGCGAGCCTGTCGCTGGCGGCGATGGAAGCGGAACTGCGCCCGCAGGTGATGGAGACGCTCGACGTCATTGCCGACACCTACAAGAAACTGCGCAAGCTGCAGGACCAGCAGGTCGAGAACCGGCTGGCTGCCGCGGGCACGCTGTCGCCCAGCCAGGACCGCCGGCTGAAGGAATTGAAGGACCAGCTGATCAAGGCGGTGAAGTCGCTGTCCTTGAACACGGCGCGCATCGAGGCGCTGGTCGAGCAGCTCTACGACATCAACAAGCGCCTGGTGCAGAACGAAGGCAAGCTGCTCAGGCTGGCCGAAAGCTATGGCGTGCGCCGCGAGGAATTCCTCAAGGAATATCAGGGCTCGGAGCTCGATCCCAACTGGACGCGCTCGATCGGCAATCTGACCTCGCGCGGCTGGAAGGAATTCACCAAGAACGAGAAGGACGCCATCCGCGACCTGCGCGCCGAGATCCAGAACCTCGCCACCGAGACGGCGATTTCGATCCAGGAATTTCGCAAGATCGTCAACCAGGTGCAGAAGGGCGAGCGCGAAGCCGCGATCGCCAAGAAGGAAATGGTCGAGGCCAATCTGCGCCTCGTCATCTCCATCGCCAAGAAATATACCAATCGCGGCCTGCAGTTCCTCGACCTGATCCAGGAAGGCAATATTGGCCTGATGAAGGCGGTCGACAAATTCGAATACCGCCGCGGCTACAAGTTCTCGACCTACGCGACGTGGTGGATCCGGCAGGCGATCACCCGTTCGATCGCCGACCAGGCGCGCACCATCCGCATTCCGGTGCACATGATCGAAACGATCAACAAGATCGTGCGCACCTCGCGCCAGATGCTGCATGAGATCGGCCGTGAGCCGACGCCGGAAGAACTGGCGGAAAAGCTCGCCATGCCGCTGGAAAAAGTGCGCAAGGTGCTGAAGATCGCCAAGGAGCCGATCTCGCTCGAAACGCCGGTCGGCGACGAGGAGGATTCGCATCTGGGCGACTTCATCGAGGACAAGATGGCGATTCTGCCGATCGACGCGGCGATCCAGGCCAATTTGCGCGAGACGACGACGCGCGTGCTGGCCTCGCTGACGCCGCGCGAAGAGCGCGTGCTCAGAATGCGCTTCGGCATCGGCATGAACACCGACCACACGCTTGAAGAGGTCGGCCAGCAGTTCTCGGTCACCCGCGAGCGCATCCGCCAGATCGAAGCCAAGGCGCTGCGCAAGCTCAAGCACCCGAGCCGGTCGCGCAAGCTCAGAAGCTTCCTCGACAGCTGAGGCCGGGTGACGGATAAGCAGTTTAAAGGGCGCCGGTGGCGCCCTTTTCCGTTTGGACACAGGCGATCACGATTGGACGCGCCGCTCTTGCGGGTCGCGCCCTACGAGAGGATAATTCCGCGACGGACGCATTCTCTGGGCGACAAACCCGGATGCCCGCCCCGGCGGTTAGACGCCGTGCTCCGTGGCACCGGAGGGAGGTGTGCCATGACAACTTACATCGTGCTGATCAACTGGACGGAGCAAGGCGCCAAAAATGTGCGCGAATCGCCGAAGCGGCTCGATGCCGCCAAGAAGCTGCTGGGAGACATGGGCGGCTCCTTCAAGGCATTTTATCTCACCATGGGGGATTGTGACATGGTGGCCGTGCTCGAAGCGCCCGACGATGCTGTCCTGGCTCGTTTCTCGCTGATGCTGGCGACGGGCGGAAACGTCAGGACGCGGACACTCAAGGCTTTCCCCGAGGATGCCTATCGCGAGATCATCACCTCGCTCGGCTGAGCCGCGGCGCCTGAAGCGCGTCGCGCTGAACGGCCCTTGCGACGCGCTTTAGGCTCTTCTTTTTATGCATGTCGTTATCGTAAAACCGCTGCGTACCCTTTGGGCGACCTGGATCAGCGAAGCCGGCCATTCCGCCGGTATCGTATCACGTTGCGGCGCAACGGCATTTCTCGGATAATCCGTGCGTGTCCTCTGGTGCCGTTTCGAAACATGGCCAAGCCTCTGCTGACTGTCTGGTACAATACGCGCTGTCCGGTCTGCGATGCCGGCATCAGCCGGCAGAAGCGGCGGCTGATCGGGGCGGTCAAGGCCGGGCGGATCGAATTTCGCGACATCAATGCCGAACCGGCGGCGCTGGCCGGGTACGGCATCGGCCTGGAGGACATCCGGCGCAGGCTGCATGCGATCGACGCCGACGGCAAATTGCTGGTCGGCGCCGATGTTGCCATTGCTGTATGGCGCACGACGCCCGGCGAAGGCTGGCTCGCAACGCTGTTCGGCAATCCCGGCGCACTGCCGTTGACGCGCTATGGCTATGATCGCTTTGCCGATCTGCTCTATGCCTGGAACCGGCGCAAAGGCCGCTGGTAACGGGTATTATTCGCTCCGCACCGAAACGTCCGGAGATTGTTTCCGGGCCTTTCGCGTGCCCTGCTATCGAGCCACGGGCTCGCAAAGCCAGCCAACGATGCGGCGCACCGCCGGCAGCACTAGCAGCAGCGTCGGCCAGCCAGGACAGGCCTCAAGCCGTCAGCCAAGTGGCCACATGTCGGGCTGGAAGCCAAGGCTTTTCAGTGTCGAGATGAACGACACGATGAACGTCGTCAACAACGACAGCACCAGCGGGCCGAGCACGGCGGCATAGCGCACAGGCAGCCTGCTGCGCGGGGTTTTCATGGTCATTTGGATTTCCCTGAAGCATCCGGTTCGTCGCCTTGCACCCATTCGCCGGTATTGTCGGCGTAACTGCCCGGAACGACCGGGGTGGATGCGTTGCTTCACGTCAGACGCTTACGGAGCGGCCTTCGGCCCTCATGCACCGTCTAGCTGCCCTCGCTGGCGAAATCAATCCTGCTGGTGCCATTTTCAGATACATCGTAAGATATATCTTGACTCGGCCGTGGCGGGCACTTAGTTGAGATATATCGTAAGACATAACTCAAGGAGCAGACAATGCACAAAGACAATCATTTCAGTCGTCACCGTTTCGGCGAACGCGCCGAGCGCGTCTTCATGCATATGGCCGGCAAGTTCGGCGGACGTGGCGGCGGCTTTGGCCCGTTCGGGCATGGCATGAGAGGCGGCGGACGCGGCGGGCCGGGCGACATGTTCCGCGCCGGGCGCATGCTGGCCGACGGCGATCTCAAGCTGATCACGCTGTCGCTGCTGGCCGAGGCGCCGCGGCACGGCTACGACATCATCAAGGCGCTGGAGGAGCGCACCAGCGGCGTCTACAGCCCGAGCCCCGGCGTGGTCTATCCGACGCTGACCTTCCTGGAGGAGGCCGGCTACGCCGTTTCTGCGGCGGAAGGCAACAAGAAGGTGTTTTCAATCACCGAGGCTGGGCAGGCGCACCTCAACGAAAATCGCGAGATGATCGACCACGTGCTCGAACATCTCGAGCGCTTCGGCCGCAAGATGGCCAAGGCGCGCGACTGGTTCGGCTGGAACGATGACGGCGACGGTGGCCGGCGCGGCCGCGGCCGCTCGGAAAAGCGCGACGAGTTTCGCGCCGTGCGCCACCGGCTACGCGCCGCGCTCGGCGAGATCGTCGATGCGCCTGAAGCAAAGCAGGCCGAGGCAATCAGCATATTGGAAGCTGCCGCGGAAGCCCTGGAAGCACTGACGCGCGACTGACCTCTAACGGCAAGCCGCAGGCGGCCCTTGCCGGTCCAGCCAAGGACCGGTACTGAAAATCATCCTGCGTCGCGCTATGTGGTGCAGGATGATTGCCGTTGGAGGATACCCCATGTCTTTTCTGAAGCGTCTTTTCGGCGGAGGCAACGAAGCCGCCGAGCCAAAGACAGCGGCGCCTGTAAAGCAGATCGAGCACAAGGGATTTTTGATCAGCGCCACGCCCTACAAGGCGGAGGGCCAGTACCAGACCTGCGGCGTGGTTTCGAAAGAGATCGACGGCGTGATGAAGGAGCACAAATTCATCCGCGCCGACCGCTTTGCCGGGCTTGATGATGCCGTCGACATCTCGATCAAAAAGGGCATCCAGCTGGTCGACGAGCAAGGCGAAAAGATCTTCGGATAGATCGGCTACTACAGCCTTGGGTCGATTGGCTCGCTTTCCAACGCCAGCACGGCGAAGACACACTCGTGAACCCGGCGTAGCGGCTGCTTGGCGACAAATCGCGTTAGCGCTTCGTGGCCAAGCGCGAACTCCCGGAGCGCCAGGCTGCGCTTGCCGGCCAGGCCGCGTTCTCGGAGGCGGACGAGATTGTCGGGTGCATCATATTCGGGACCATAGATGATGCGCAAATATTCCGGGCCGCGGACCTTCAGCGCCGGCTGGATGAGCCCCTTCTTGCCACGGCTGACGAAGTCGCGTGGTTTGACCACCATGCCTTCGCCGCCTGAGCCGGTCAGTGCTTCCCACCAGGCGACGGCCTCGGCACACGCACTGCCGTCGGCGAGGTCAACCATACGCCATCGAGTCGGCGTGACCACGCCGCCACGGGCAGCCAGACGGTCCGCGAGCGACATGTGCCAGACATGGTCCTGGTCAAACCAAACACGTCCCTCGCTGGCCAGCAGGTGGAAAGGCGCGGCCTTAAGGTCCGCGACGCCCGAAACTGGCCATACGTAGGGCGCCCAGGCGGTGGCGTATTTGGCTGCGCGGACGGCCCGGTCTTCAAGGCGTGCGTTCAGGCCGGCTGCATCGACGCCGCGCGCCATCGCACGGGCCAGCGCCTCGTTGCTGGCCTTGAAACCGGCGGCAGAGGATATCGCCACAGGCGCATACTGGCTTTCGATCAGACTGCCGGCCTTGGCCGACCAAGGCATTATCTCGGCGTCCAGCAGCAGCCAGTCGCTGTTCAATTCCTTCCACAGATCCGCCGCGTCGACCTCGGTGCGAAGACGGGCGAGCAGGTCCTCCGTCATGGCACTGTCATTGAAAAAGGAGCGTCCGGTGCGGGTCCAGATTGCGCCGGTTTCGTCGCCAGGGACCCCGAAGCGGCTGCGTGCCGCCTGCGCGTTCCGGCAGAGCGCGATCACTGCCCGCGAACCCATGTGCTTCTCCTCGCACACGATCTGCGCAACGCCGCGCTCGCGGAAGTAAGCGAAGGCATCCTCCGGACGTTCCAGCCAGCCGTCCTGGCTGCTGGTCTCGGACGGCGACATGGTCGGCGGCAGATAGATCAGCCATTGCGGCGAGAGCGCGAAGCGGCTCATCACCTCCAGTGCTGCCGACGCGTTCTCCTCGGCCACGACAATCCGGCCCCTCAGTCCGGTCTCGATCCAACGGCGACCGGAGACATCCTGATAATCGAGCACGCCGTCGGCGTCGGCCTGTGCCGATTTACCGGGACCGGACCCGCCCAGCGGACGTATCGGCTCCGACCAGGTCTGGATTGCCGGCACCTCGACCAGTTCGCGTTCCGGCCAGCGCAAGGCCGTCAGCTTGCCGCCGAATACGCATCCGGTGTCGATGCACAGGGTGTTGTTGACCCATTCGGCCGATAGCGTGGGCGTATGTCCATAGATAATGGCCGTCTTGCCACGATAGGCCGCAGCCCAGTCGGCACGGACGGGCAGCCCGAACTCGTCGGTCTCGCCTGTGGTCTCGCCGTACAGAGCGAACTCGCGCACAGCGCCTGAACCGCGTCCGATCATCTCTTCCTTGAGGCCGGCATGGGCGACGGCGAGGCCTCCGCCATCGAGCCAGACATGGCTGCGCAGGCCGTCGAGAAAGGCCGGCAGCGCCTCGCGCAGGCCTCGGTCCTGTGCAGTTAGCTGATCGAGAGTCTGCTGGAGGCCGTGAGCGACAGTGACCTTGCGGCCTTCTAGCCAGCGGCTGAGTTTGCGTTCATGGTTGCCCTGGACACAGTAAGCCGTTCCAGCCGCGACCATGCTCACGGCAATGCGCAGCACGTCGGGCGAGTTGGGGCCGCGATCGACGAGGTCGCCGACAAAGACGATCTTGCGGCCCTCTGGTGGAACCACGGTGACCGTTCGGTCGCCCTGATACTCAGACCAGGCGACGCTGTAGCCCAGTCGAGCGAGCAGGATATGAAGCTCATCCGAACAGCCGTGGATGTCGCCAATGATATCGAACGGGCCATGGTCGTCGCGCTTATCGGTCCACAGCGGCTGTCGCGACACCTCGGCCGCGTCGATGCTGGCCTCGCTGGTAAGCTTCCAGACTTGGCGGAAGCCCTCGCGTTGGAGGCCCCCAAGACCCTTGCGGACCTCGGTTGTCATGCGCTGGGCGACCCCGGCGCCGAACTGCCGGTCGGCTCGCACCGCATTGCGTGCGACGCACACCTCGACGCCTGGATCGAGGACCACGGCGACGGGCAAAGCGTGCCACTTGCGCGCCAGCTCAATCCAGGGCTTGCGGTCGGCGGCTCGCACATTGGTGGCATCGATGACGGCCAGCCTGCGGTGTTTGAGCCGCTTGCCGGCTATTTCGCGAACCAGATCGAAGGCATCCGCAGAGACGTCCTGGTCGGTTTCGTCGTCGGAGATCAGCGCCCGGCACTGGTCCGAGGAGATAATCTCAGTCGTCAGGAAATGCTTGGTGGCGAAAGTCGACTTGCCCGATCCGGTCGAGCCGATCAGCACGACGAGGGCGAAGTCAGGAATGGTGAGGTTGGTCTTATCAGGTTCTCTCATCGGGTGAACACTGCCATCTGGGTGGGGGCGCCGAGGGTCGGGTCCTCGGCTCCGATACCGCTGAAGGTGGCTGCATAGCCATAGATCTCGCCGATTTTGGCCGCCCAGGCTTGGAACTGAGCCCGGCTCCATTCGAAACGGTGATCGGGATGGCGAAATGCGCCAGGGACCAGTCTTGGAAACAGAGCGTTGTAGTCCGCATTCGGAGTGGTCACGATGACGGATTTGGGCGCCGTCTCACCGAAAACGATGCGTTCGACCAGGGGCAGCCTGTCCTCGTCGAGATGCTCGATGACCTCGACCAGAACGGCGACGTCGGCTGCGGCCCAACGGCTGTCGCGGTAGGTCAGCGATCCATGCAGCAGCGTGACCCGGCCCTCGGGCGGCCCGCCTAATTCGTTCAGCTTGAGACGCTTTGCGGCCCATTCCAGTTCGCGCGCCGCCGGATCCAGACCGAACAGCTTGTGGATCCATCGCTCGCGCACCAGCCTGTCGAGCAGCTTGCCTTCACCGCATCCCAGGTCCGCAACAGTGGTTCCTCCCGTCGCCCGAATGGCGTGGACAACTGCGTCCATGCGCAGATCGTTGAGCCGGATAGGCGTCTCCAGCGCTTCCTCGGGCGTAACGCGCGGCTCGGCAGGTTGTGCCTCGCCAGCCGTCTCGGGAGCCAGCCGCTCCAGGGCGATGCGGGCCAAAGCCCGGCGATTGCCCAGATAGCGGCGCACGATCAGGTCTTTGGCCGGATGGTTTTCCAGCCAGCCTTCGCCTTTGGACAGCAGCTTGTCGATCTCTGCTTCGCCGACCCAGTAATGCTTGGCATCGTCCATCACTGGGATCAGCACATAGAGGTGGTTCAACAAGGCGCTGAGCCGGCCCGTGCCGGTCAGCTTCAGATGGCCGTATCGGGGCTCGCCCGCAGCACCCCCGATTCCTTCGATTGGCGTCAGATCGACTGTCCAGCCCAAGGGTTCGAACAAACTTCGAACCAGAACCTCACCGCCGCGCATTGGCAGTGGCGTAACCACGGCTTCCAGCGGCAGTTCGCTGTCGGCCAGTTCCTGGCGCTCCTTCGATGTACCGGTCATCGCCGTCCGCAGCATTTTGTTCAGCGCTACCGACAGGAAGGATGATGCTGCGTAAGGCCGGTCGTTCACATATTGGTCGAGCAGGCCTTCTGCCTGGCCCTTGCCCCGCACCAGTCCCACAGGATCGACATCGAGCAGGAGTGCAGCCTCGCAACGCTCTTCGGTTGCCTCGGGATAGAACAGCCACGCCTTGCCGAAAGACAGGTCGGTCTCGTGCAGGCGATCCGGATGCTTGTGCAGCAAGAAACCGAGATCGGTGGCCGGACGGTGCGTTGTGGCAACGGAAAGGAACATCCGCGACCGATAGCGCAGACAAGCGGAATAACCAATGGCGGTTGTGTGACCCACCACAATAGGTTGTCGCCAACGATAACAAGGGCAGGCGCCGGGCGCCTGCCCTTGTACAACTCAGACGATGCTGACGCTTTTACGCCGCGGTGGCGACGCGCTCGGCATTACCGGTCGCGGCCACAATGGCGTCGACCTTGGTCGAGGCCTTGGCCAGCGCTGCTGCCACCGCATCGGCGCCCATGCCGACTCCTTCGATGCGGATAACCTCGACATCGGTCATGCCGAGGAAGCCAAGCACGCTGCGCAGGTAGGGAATGGCGTGATCGAACTGCACGGCCGCACCTTCGGAATAGATGCCGCCCGAAGCCAGCACGATATAGACCTTCTTGCCGGTGACGAGGCCGTTGGGGCCGTTCTCGCCATAGGCAAAGCTCTTGCCGGAACGGGCAATGTGATCGACCCAGGACTTCAGCGTCGAGGAGATGTTGAAGTTGATGAAGCCGGTGGCGAGAATCACCGTATCGGCCGCGAACAGTTCATCCAGAACAACATCGGAAACGCCAACGACTTCAGCCTGGCGTGAGGTGCGCGCTTCGGCCGGCGTGTAGATGCCGGTCGCATAATCGGCATCGATGTGCGGCAACGGATTGGCGACGAGGTCGCGCACGACAAGCGTGTTCGACGGATCGGCGGCAACAAGCTTTTCAGCGAATTCAGTAGCAATACGGGTCGAGTGTGAGGCAGCGCCGCGCGGGCTCGATGTGACAAGAAGGATGGACATAATGGGGTCTCCAGGGTTGGATCAAAATCTCCCGGCAGATATGTGTGCGCAGACCCATTTGAAAAACTGGTATATTTTGTATATTATCCATCTAAAATGTGGATTGAACGATGCAACCGAACCCGACGCTTGACCAACTGCAGATCCTGGTTGCGGTGGCCGAGACCGGCAGCTTCTCGGCCGCCGGGCGCAAATTGAATCGCGCGCAATCGGTGATCAGCTACGCCATCGCCAACCTCGAAGCGCAGCTCGGGCTGAAGCTGTTCGAGCGCGAGGGCACGCGTGAACCGCAACTGACCGATGTCGGCAAGGCGACGCTGGAAGATGCGCGGCGCATGGTCGGCGTGCTGCAACGCATCCGCTCGCGTGTCGACGGATACCGGCAGGGATTGGAGGCGGAAGTGACGCTGTCGGTCGACGTGACGCTACCGTCGCCGGTGCTGGTTCGGGTGCTAAAGGCATTCGAGGCGCAGTTCCCGGCCGTGACGCTGCGTCTGCATATTGGCTCGCTTGGCCTTATCCTCGATCATGTTGTCGGCGGACAGGCCGATCTCGGCATCGGGGGGCTTCTGGGTGAGACGGACGTGAATCTGCTTCGCATCGGCTTCTTCTCCCTGGTGCCAGCCGCAGCGCCTGATCACCCGCTGGCGCTGCTGCCGAGACCAGTGGCGCTAGAGGATGTCCGCGAACACATCCAACTGGTCGTCTCGGACCAGTCCGAGCGTACGCGCGGGCGTGACTATGGCGTCTTCGCCTACCGCACCTGGCGGCTGACGGATGTGCGCACCAAGCACGTGCTGATGCGCGAGGGGCTGGGCTGGGGCGGGCTGCCGCGATGGCTGATCGCCGATGATCTGGCGAACGGCCGGCTCGTCGAACTCGATCTCGAGCCTTACAGCGAAGTCCGCTCGCCGCTCTATGCCATGCACCGCGCCGATCGCAGCCCGAAACCGGCGGCCGCCTGGCTGATCGACCAGTTCAAGCGCCAGCTAGGCTGTTTCAACGAGTTCGAACCGGGTGAGATACCTGAGGGGCAGCCGGAGACAGGCCGTCGATCAGCGGCATGAGAACGGCGCGATAGTCCTCGATCGATGCTCCAGTTTCGATGGCGAGCGCTGCGCGGTCGAAGGCGGCTGCGAGCAACGCGGTCAGTGCTTCCACAGGCAGTCTCGTCATGGAGTGCGAGCGCATCGCAGCAACAAGGCCTTCGCGCAGCGAACGGTTGCCATGGCGATTGTCGATCGCATCCATGGCGGCGCGGCCGAGCACGGCCGGGCCGTCAAGCAGCAAGAGCCGCGTACGGCCGGGGGCACGCATGGCAGCCAGATAGGCATCCGAGCCGGCAATCAGCGCATCGAGGGCAAATAGCGAAGGCGGCGACGCGCGTTCGATCTCTTCCGAGACGGCTTGCGCCTCCTGTTCGACCACAGCGGCAAACAACGCCTGCTTGTCGGCAAAGTGATGATAGAGCGCGCCGCGCGTGACGCCGGCAGCGACGACGATCTCGGGTGTGCCGGTCTCGGCATAGGACTTTTCGGTGAACAGTTTGCGAGCCGCGGCGATGAGCTCGGCGCGTGTCGCCGCTGTGCGATCACGGTTGGAGCGACGAGCGGATCCTTGCTGCATACATGCAGCCTGTATGTTAATTCCATTTACCTGCAGACTGTATGTTATTTGCCGGGAGAAGGAAAGATGAGGACGACGAGCTATTATCCGGTGCTGATGACGAGCGACGTTGCCGGCACGGCAGCCTTTTATGTTGCGCATTTCGGCTTCAAGCCGCTGTTTGAGGCCGACTGGTACGTGCATTTGCGCTCGGCCGAAGACCGTCGCGCCAACCTCGGCATCGTCCAGGGCGATCATGAGACGATCCCGGAGGAAGGGCGGGACCGCACATCTGGCCTGCTGATCAATTTCGAGGTCAGGGATCCGGATGCCATCTATAAGCGGATCACCGCCGCTGGCCTGCCGATCCTGCGAACGCTACGCGACGAACCCTTCGGCCAGCGTCATTTCATCACCAGGGATCCCAACGGCGTGCTGATCGACGTGATCAGGCCGATCCCGCCGAGCCCAGAATTTATGGCGCAATATGGGCAGGGTGCTGCGGCGCGCTAACTCGCCCGCGCCAACGGCATCACGGTGACCTGAGTAATGCCGGAGCGGCGCACCACCGTGCACAGTGTCTCGCGGCCGATGCGCTCGGCGTCGAGCATGCGCACCAGATCGTCGACGCCGGTGACCGGGCGGCCGTCGATGGCGGCAATAATGTCGCCTTCCCTGAGGCCGGCTTTGGCCGCCGGGCTGTTCTTTTCGACGGTGCGCAGGCGCACCGCCGTGCTGCTCGATACTTGCGACAAAAGGGCTGCGCGGCGCGGCAGGTTGGTGGTGTCGGCGGAAACGCCGATGAAGGCACGGCGCACACGGCCGAAGCGGATGATTTCCGAGATGACGAAATTGGCGGTGTTGGAGGCAACCGCGAAGGCGATGCCTTGCGCACCGTGGATCATCGCGGTGTTAACGCCGATCACCTCGCCAGCCGAGGACACCAGCGGTCCGCCAGAATTGCCGGGGTTGAGCGCGGCGTCGGTCTGGATGACGTCGTCGATCAGCCGGCCGGTGGAGGCACGCATCGAGCGGCCGAGTGCCGAGACGACGCCAGCGGTGACGGTCCATTCGAAGCCGAGCGGATTGCCGATGGCAATAGCAATCTGGCCGCGCCTCAATCGCTTGGAATCGCCAAGCGGCGCGACGTCCGCAAAGTTGCCGTCGGCGCGCACCAGCGCAATGTCGGTGTCGGGATCGCGGCCGAGCACGCGGCCTTCCCTGGAGGCGCCGTCCGGCATTGACACGCGTACGCTGCGCGCATCGCCGACGACGTGGAAGTTGGTGACGGCCAGCCCGTCCTGCGCGATGACGAAGCCGGAGCCATGGCCACCCGGGCCGCCGATGCGCTCGATGCGGCAGACGGCGGGCCCGATGCGGTCGACTGCATCGGCGACCGTCGCCGAATAGGCATCGAGAAGGGCATCGTCATATTGCAATTGCTGGGCGGGCAGGGCCATCCGAGGGCTCCGTTTGGAACAAGATGAACAATGCCTATATGTGCGGAGCGGCCGGACCGGCCGCGACCTGACCAGATGGCCAGTCAAATGCCCAACTAGCCGTCAGGCGAGTATCCGCCAACGCCCTGCCGGGCGATATCTGGGTCACGAAGAACCCAGGAGACAAATCATGAGCGATTTCAATCTGAGCACGTTTTCCGACGCCATTGCCGACATCGCGGCAGCCGCGGCACCAGCGACGGCCAGCTTCGCGACGCACCACCGGACGTCAACTGCTTTCCACTGGCGGGACGGCTATTTCGTCACTGCCGAGGAGGCGGTCGAGGCCGGCGAGGAGATCGAGCTGACGTTTTCTTCGGGCGAAGCCGTCAAGGCGGAACTGGTCGGCCGCGACCCGTCCACCGGCACGGCCGTTTTGAAACCGGCCGGCGCGCCGGCCGCCCCGTCACTGGTAAAGGCGGATGCGGTGCGGCCGGGCAACCTGGTGGTCGTGGCGGGCAATAGCGACGGCACCTCGCTCGCTACCTTCGGCACGGTCGGCGAGGTCGGCCCGGCCTGGCGTTCAATGCGCGGTGGCACGATCGACCGGCGCATCAACCTTGCCGTCAATGCCGGCGGCCGTTTCGAGGGTGGCCCTGTGCTCGACGCCAAGGGCGGACTGATCGGCATGCTGCTGTTCGGGCCACGCCGGCGGGCGCTGGTCATGCCTTACGAAACGATCGAGCGGGCAGTCACGACGCTGCGCGAGAAGGGTCATGTGGCGCGCGGCTATCTTGGCGCCGGCCTGCATCCGGTCCGCAATGGTGATACACAGGGCGCCATGGTGATGAGTCTCGACGATAACGGGCCGGCGAAATCAGCTGGTCTCAGTCTCGGCGACATCATCGTGTCGTGGAACGCAGAGACGGTGCATGGCCCGCGCGAGCTGATCCGCAAGCTCGGGCCGGACAGCGCCGGTGCCTTGGTGACACTCGGCGTGGTGCGCGGCGGCGAGAATCGTGAGGTTTCCCTGACCATCGGTGAAAAGCCACTGAGCTGAGGGATAGATGGTAAGCGATGAGGTCGCTGGCAGACGGCTGACGGTGCTGATCGCGCTCGGTGACGCCGAGCGCACGCGAAGTCTGTCCGCCATTCTCGCCGCGACCGATGATCTGCGGCCGGTTCTGGCCGGCGAAGTCGACGGGCGTGAGGCGGCGGATGTCGCCATCGTCGATGATCATGGGCTACAAGGCGGGCTCGTCGACGCGGCTATGCCTCGCGTGCTGCTATCGTCGCGAGCGGCCCGCGAACGGCCGGCCGATACAGTGTTTGCCGTGCTGCCCGTGCAAGCGGACGAGTTGCTGATCGCCGCCGCCGCGCGGCTCGCGGCTGCGGGCTACCGGATTTCGCGTGACAGTCATGCTCTATCCGATCTGCATCACGATTTGACCTTCCATGGCAGCGACCGGTTCGAAGAGGAACCGACTGACGAGCATATCGTCCGGCCGACGCTTTCGCCGCGGGAAGGCGAGGTGCTGGCGCTGCTGGCCGAGGGCGCGCCCAACAAGGTCATCGCGCGACGGCTGAACATCTCCGTGCACACGGCGAAGTTCCACGTCGCTGCGATCCTGACGAAGCTCGGTGCCGCCAACCGCACCGACGCGATTGCCATCGCCATGCGGCAGGGCCTGGTGCTGGTCTAGTTCAGATTGTCTCAAGGCCGACGCAGCGTAACCCGCATGCGGTGTGTTGGGCCTTGCGCGGCGGTTCTCAGCCGCGCAAGGATCGTGTCTTTCATGTTGCAGGAAGGCGCAAGGATGTCGCTCAAGGGAAAGACGCTTTTCATCTCCGGCGGGTCGCGCGGCATCGGGCTGGCGATTGCGCTGCGCGCCGCGCGCGATGGCGCCAATGTGACGATCGCGGCCAAGACCGCCGAGCCGCATCCGAAGCTGCCCGGGACGATCTACACGGCGGCGCACGAGATCGAGCAGGCCGGCGGCAAGGCGCTGCCGGCGCTGTGCGACATTCGGGATGAAGAACAGGTCGCCGAGGCGGTCGCCAAGACCGTGGAGCGGTTCGGCGGCGTCGATATCTGCGTCAACAACGCCAGTGCCATCCAGCTCACCGGCACGTTGGAGACCGATATGAAGCGCTACGATCTGATGCACCAGATCAACACGCGCGGCACTTTTCTCGTCTCCAAAATGTGCATTCCGCACTTGAGGTTGGCGGAAAATCCTCACATCTTGAATCTGGCGCCGCCGCTCGACATGAAGGCCAAGTGGTTCAAGAACCATGTCGCCTACACGATGGCAAAGTTCGGCATGTCGATGTGCACGCTGGGCATGAGCGCCGAGTTCGCCAGGGACGGCATTGCGGTCAATTCGCTATGGCCGATCTCGACCATCGACACGGCGGCGGTGCGTAACCTCCTGGGCGGGGCGACGGTGGCGGCGATGAGCCGTTCGCCCGACATCATGGCCGATGCGGCATACGCCATCCTGGTCAGGCCGTCGCGTGAGGCGACCGGCAATTTCTATATTGACGAAGAAGTGCTGCGCGCTGAGGGCGTCAGCGATTTCTCGGCCTATGCGCCGGGCGCGACAGGCCCGCTCGCCGGCGACTTTTTTGTGCCGGACGAGGTGTTCGGCCGGACGGATACCAAAATCAAAGGTATCTACTGACGGAAAGTATCTAGACTAGCTGACAGGCATATCTCTTAGACGCGTGCTCAGTCTTCGGCTTTCTTGGCTTTGCCAAGACCCATCAGCCGGTCGATATAGGCAAGCATCAGTGCCGACAGAACGAAGGCCAGATGAATGATGGTCAGCCACATCAGCTGGTCGGTCGTGTAGGAGACCGAGTTCAGGAACACCTGCAAGAGGTGGATCGAGGAGATCGCTACGATTGTCGAGGCGACCTTGACCTTCAGCGAGCCGACATCGATCGTGCCCAGCCAATGCACCTTGCCGTCATTTTCATCGAAGCGGCTGACGAAGTTTTCGTAACCCGAGATGATCACCATCACCACCAGTGAGGCGACCAGCGCGGCATCGATGAGGCCGAGTATTTTCAGGATGGTGTCGGTGTCATCGAGGGTGAAGGCGACGGAGACGAACTCGAACAGCTTGTTGCCGAAGGACACGGCATAGATGGCAAGTGCCGCACCCAGTCCGAGATAGAAGGCGACCAGCAGCCAGCGCGAGGCGAGAATGATCGATTCGATGGCGAGTTCGAGGCGCTTCATGCGGCGATTCGGGCTCCGTTGTCGGAGTGCCGTATTTCGGGCAGGCTGCGGCGGTTTGCAAGGTTTCAAAAAACGAAACCCCGCCGGGGAGGGGAACCGGCGGGGCTCGTGTGTCCCGCTGGAGTCGGGACAGG
The DNA here is from genome assembly GCF_040318345.1 of Mesorhizobium sp. M1169. Classification (NCBI taxonomy): domain Bacteria; kingdom Pseudomonadati; phylum Pseudomonadota; class Alphaproteobacteria; order Hyphomicrobiales; family Phyllobacteriaceae; genus Mesorhizobium; species Mesorhizobium sp. M1169. The sequence goes on from NZ_JAMYME010000048.1 coordinate 42,055, forward strand.
GCAGGGAACGCCCTTTCCAGAATCTGGGATGGGTAACCGCGCGTTTCAAGATTGATGACCGCGCGATTCAATGGTTGATCAAATCGCGCGGTTCACATTGCGGTTTATTGGGCGCTGGCCACCGGCGCTACCAGGGGGGTAATCCGGCGGATGGCGACGCGGCGGTTCTCGCGGTTGGGTCCCGACGTGTTGACCTTGAGATACTCCTCGCCATAGCCCTGCGTCGTCAGGTTCTCCGGCGGGATGCCAAAGGCGTTGGTCAAGGCTTCGGCGACCGCCTCGGCGCGGCGGTCGGACAGAGCAAGGTTCGCTTCCGGTGTGCCGACAGCGTCGGTATGGCCCTCGATCAGGAAGCTCTCGGCCGGGTTTTTCTTCAGCAGCTTGTCCATGGCGTTGGCAACGCCCTCCAGCTTCTGGACCTCGGTGTCGGAAATCGAGGCCGAACCGAATTCGAAGTTGAGCGTGTCGAGGTCGATGCGGCGGGCGATGTCGCGCACGCGGGCCGAGCGCTTGACCTCGTCGATCGAATAGAGGCGCTGGACCCTCTCGACCGGCGGCCGTTCGAGGAAGGTGTAGTAGTCGTCCGGATCCTCGACCTCTTCGGAATCCAGAATGTATTCCTCTTGCGGGATGGTAAGGCGCATCGGCGGCAGGTCGTCGCCCGGGTCGCGCCAGTCTGCATCGTCGTCATAGTTCCGCTCGTCGACATAGCTCAGCACATATTCGCGGCCGTCGGGCGCGATGCGTGAACGCTGGATGACGTCGCCGTAGCGGTTGCGGATGGTGACGATCCGGACACCATTGTCACGCTCAACGATTTCCCGGGTGCGATCGCCCGACAGGTCCTCGTAATAGACATTCCTGGCGCCGCGGTGCATGCGCGGTGCATCACTGCTTTCGACGAACGTCTGGTTGTTGAACTGCAGGATAACGCGGTCGCCGAATTCCCTGACGACGTTGGCACCCTGGGGGCGCGGACGACGACGAACATCCTCGACGTCCGGCGCACGCTCGACGCGCTTGCCTTTTTCCTCGGTCACCGGAACGATCTTTTCAGGCTTGATCTCCCGCTGGGCTGCCCGGTCGTCGGTGGGTGGCGGCCCCTGATCGACCGGAGCCGGCTTCGGGGCTTCCACCTGGTTCTCGCCCTGCTGGGCGGGCTGGTTGCCCTGCTGCTTACCGGCATTTTGGCCGCGCTCCTTGCCACCCTTGCGCTTGCGCAAGACATCCTTCTGGCTGTCCAGAACAGGTGCCTCGTTCGGATTGGCCTGGGCTTCACCCTGGACCGGATTTTCCCCCTGGACCGGCGCGGCCTGGCCAGTCGAAGGCTGTTCGCCGGTCGAGGGCTGTTGCTCTCCTGTCACCGGCTGTTCGCCGACAGGCCTCTTGCCACGTTTCTTGATCTTGTCCTGGGGCTGTTCGCCCTGGACGGGAGCGGCCTGCCGCTCGATCGGAGCCGGTTGGGCCTGTGGGGTCGCTTCCTTATTGGTCGGCGCCGGCTGGCCTTCCGCCTCCGTGGCGGGTCCGGTCAATTCAGCAGGCTTCTTGCGCTTGCCCGGCTTTTGTCCGGGCTCGACAGTCGGAGCCTGTTCTGCCGGGGCAGCCTCGATCTGCTGGTTCTGTTTTTGCTTCTTCTTGCGCGGGTTGACGTTGGGCTGGTTGTCGTTTGCCGGCGCTGCCTGCTCGGCCGGTTGTTCCGATGGGGCCGCTTCGATCTGCTGCCGATTGCGCCGCTTCTTGCGGGGTTGCTCGGTCTCGGCCGGAGCGATCTGCTCGGCCGGAGCGGATTCTGTTTGCTGCTGCTGATTGCGCCGCTTCTTGCGGGGTTGCTCGGACTCGGCTGGAG
>NZ_JAMYME010000049.1:0-43810 GCF_040318345.1 Mesorhizobium sp. M1169
CGTCTTGAATTCGCTCTATCTGAACTACGGTTCGGAGAAGGAGACGTTGGTCGCCACGAAATCGGTGAACTCGTTTGTGACCGATGTCGTCAAGATCGCGGTATTCACCGGACTCGGCGCGCTCGGTGGTCAGGCGGCCATGTACGGCGCAGCCGCGGGTTTGGGCGCTGCGCTTGCCAATCTGCTGGCCAAGCGCTGGCTCGAACGCCTGAGTGGACGACAATTCCGCGGCCTTGTGGTCGCGCTCATGGCTGTGAGTGGAGCGCTGATGATCTGGAACCAGCACAGCTTCGTTATGCAGGCCTGGCGCGCGGCCACGGGAATGTCTTAACAATGTCGCTGTTGGCTGGAGCGCTGCGCCGTAGCTTGGTTGGCCGGTCCCGCGACGCGCAGCAGCTGGCGAAAGGACTGCGCGCGGCCCCTTGACAAGGTCGCCGTCAAGAAAGGCTAGGCTTCCCGACCGCCTGTATCAGACGTGGCTCTTGGGCTGGCTCCTTCGAACCAGTCGGGCCTAACCCGCTCAGGTTGGAGAAGCTTCGCGAGGTCAGATGACGCTCAGCGTCACGGCGGCAAGAACAAGATAACGGCCAACCTTGGCGGCAGTGACCAGCAAAAAAAGCTCGCGCAGGACACCGGCAATGACGGTCAGCCTCGCGAAACGCGTTGGGGGCAGAAACGCCATCTTTTCAGATAACCGGGCGGCGGCCGCTATCGGCCAGATGACAGGCTGCAACGCCGCCATGCGGCACCGATCGCAGCATCGGTTCCTCGACCCGGCAGACATCGATCGCCACCGGACAGCGCGTGTTGAACCGGCACCCCGGAGGCGGCGCGCTGGGACTTGGCGGATCGCCGGCGAGAATGATCCGGCGGCGCCCGGCTTCGATGCGAGGATCGGGAGAAGGAACAGCCGACAGCAGCGCTTGGCTGTAGGGATGGGCCGGCTCGCGAAATAATGGCCGGGTCACGCCAGCTTCCGAGATGCGGCCGAGATACATCACCGTCACGTCCGAGCAGACCTCGCGCACGATCGCCAGATCATGCGCGACAATGACAATGGTCAGACCAAGCTGCTTCTGCAGCGACGTGAACAGGTTAACGATCTGCGCCCGGATCGAAACGTCGAGCGCGCTGAGCGGTTCGTCGCAGACCAGTATGGACGGCTTCAGCGCAAGCGCGCGCGCAATCGAAACGCGCTGCCGCTGGCCACCCGAGAGCGACCTTGGCAAACGGTCGAGCACCGTCTCAGGCAGCGCAACCAGATCCAGAAGCTCGGCGATGCGGCGCCGGCGCTCGACTGATGAACCGAAGCGATGGATCTGCAGCGGCTCCTCCAGTGTCTGGTAGACGGACTGGCGGCGGCTCATCGACCCCAACGGGTCCTGGAAGACGAACTGGACTTCGCGGCTGAACGACTTCCTGTCCGATTTCAGCCATTCGGCGCGATTCCTTCCTCCAATCAGCACGGTGCCTTCGCTCTCCTTCTGCAAACCGACGATGGTACGGGCCAGCGTGGTCTTGCCGCAGCCGGACTCGCCGACGATGCCGTGGAACGCGCCACGCGCGACCGTCAGGTCTATGCCATCGACCGCCCGCACCGCGCCGGCACCCGAACGGTTGGCGAAATGCACCTTCAATCCCCTGACCTCGATCGCCGCGGCATCAGACATGGACGGCGATCCCCTCTCGTTTCAGCACGACCGGGCAAGCCACACGGTGCGGGCTCGTCGACGCGGATATCGTCTGCAGCGGCGGCCGGTGCTGCCGGCAACCGGCTTCGACCAGTTCGCAGCGCTCGGCAAACCGGCAACCCGGTTCCAGCCTGATCTGGTTTGGCGGCAGGCCAGGTATCTCGCGGGTCGCCGCGCGTTCGTCGGCGCGAAAATCCGGCACCGATGCGAGCAGCCCGCGCGTATAGGGATGGACTGGCCGGGTCAGCACATCCATCGCCGTCCCCTCCTCCGCCACCTGGCCGGCGTAAAGCACGATGACGCGATCGGCGACGGAAGCGACCACGCCGATATCGTGCGTGATCAGCACGACCGCGATGCCATCCTCGCGCTGGATCTGACGGATGAGCTCCAGGATTTGCGCCTGGACCGTGGCGTCCAGCGCCGTGGTCGGCTCGTCTGCGATCAGCACGCGCGGCCGGGCCGCCAGCGCCAGCGCGATCATCGCGCGTTGCAGCATGCCGCCCGACATTTCGTGTGGATAGCGGTTATAGCGATCCTCGGGGTCCGGGATGCCGGAGCGCGCCAGAAGCGAGACCGCTTCCTTGCGCGCTGCCTCATGCGACAGGCCAGCGAAACGGCGCGCTTGGCGTGCCAGCTGCGGGCCGATCTTCAGCATCGGGTTCAACGCGCTCATCGGGTCCTGGAAAATCACGCCGAAATAGCGCCCGCGCAGGTCCGACAATTGCCGGGAACCGATGCTGAGCAGTTCGCTTCCGTCGGCTCGCGCTGACCCTTTCATGTCCACGGTCACGCCCTCGGGCAGCAGGCCGAGCGGACCGAGCGTCATGACGGTCTTTCCCGAACCGCTTTCGCCGACGACCGCGACCGTTTCTCCGGGACGGACATTGAACGACACCCCGTCCACCGCCCGCACCGAGACGGTCGTGGCGTAGAGATCGATGACCAAATTTTCGATCGCATAGAGCGGCTGATTGTCACTCATGCTGAAGTCGTCCCGGTTTCGACGGCGTTGCGTTCCGTCTCTTCACGGGCGCGCGCCAGCTTTCTTTTACGCAGAGTTCTGCCGCGAACCGGCCGTGGCACCTTTTGCAGCGCGAAGGCTTCGCCCAGAAGATTGAAGCTGACCACGACAAGCGTCAGTGCCAGGCCGGGCAGCACGACGAGGCGCGGCACCTCCTCGATGTAGCTCATGCCGTCGACGAGCATCTGGCCCCATTCCGGTGTCGGCGGTGCGACGCCAAGTCCGAGAAAGCTGAGCGTCGCGATGGCCAGCACAAGGGCGCCGGCGTCGGCGCTTGCGTAGACGACGACGAGAGCGAGCACATGCGGCAGGATATGGCGGACAAATATCCACAGATGACCGGCGCCCATGACTCTCGCCGCCTCGATATAGGGCTGTTGCAGCTCGGCGGTGACGACGGCGCGGCTCATGCGGGCATAGTTCGCCCACCACGCCAGGGTGAGCGCCGTGATCATCGACCAATAGCCCGTGCCCAGAATGCCGATCAGCGCCAGCGCGATCACCAGGCTCGGAAGTGCCAGCGCAATGTCGATGATGCTGATCAGGACAAGCTCGACGCGACCGCCGACATAGCCGGCGAAGGAGCCGATCGTGACCCCGATCGCCAGCGCGGCGACAAGCACGATCACCATCGCCACCAGGGAAATGCGGGCGCCACCGACGATGCGGCTGAAGACGTCTCGGCCGAGATAGTCGGTGCCGAGCCAGTGGTTCCAGCTCATGCCCTCCAGTGTCGCCGAATAGTCCTGCCCACTTGGATTGTAAGGCATGATAGCAGGAGCGAAGATGCCGATCAGCACAAAGCCGATTACGGGGAGCAGCACCGGCCACGGCCAGTCCTTGATGTCCCTGATAGCGGAAATGTTCATCGCCTCATGCTCCCCGCGCCCGGCGCATTCGCGGATCCGCGACGATGCAAATCATGTCGACGATGAAATTGACCATGACGAAGAAGACGACAAACAGCAGCAGCACCGACTGCATGCCGATGAAGTCGCGGAAGCGGATCGCCTCGATGAAAAAGGCACCGACGCCGCGCAATGCAAATACCGTCTCGACGACGATCGACCCGATGATCATCAGCGTGAATTGCGCGCCGAATGTCGTCAGGAACGGAATGGCGATGTTGGGCAGCGCCTCGCGCAGCAGCACCTGCGTTCTGGTATAGCCCTTGGCGAAGCCGGTTGTCGCAAACGGCCGCGACATCGCTTCCTGGAGGTTGACCCGAACGACGCGGCTGAGAACGGAGGCCGGGAACAGCGCGATCGTCACCCACGGCAGAAGCCATGAGGTGAAGCCGCTGGTCCCGAAGGTGGGTACCCAGCCGAGCATCACCGAAAACACGATGACCAGCAGCGCCGCCACGAAGAAGTTCGGGGTCGACGCGCCGATCAGCGAAAATGCATGGAGGAACCTGTCCATGAAGCCGCCATTGCTGACGGCGCCGGCAATGCCGAGCGTGATCGAGAGAATGAAGGCGAGAATGCCGCCGCCGGCAAGCAGAGCCGCCGTCATCGGGATGCGGGCGGCAAACTCCGACGAGATCGGCTTTCCCGTTCGCAGTGAGATGCCGAAATCGCCGGCCAACGCGCCGGAAAGCCAGCGTCCGTAGCGGATCGGCAACGGGTCGTAGAGACCGAGCTCGTTGCCGATCTTGGCGATCATTTGCGCGTCAGCGCCGGGACCTGCCGCACGCTCGGCAATGAGCGCCGCAACATTGCCCGGAGCCGCCGCAACCAGGGCGAATGTCAGCGCGGATGCCGCCAGGATCAAAAGGCAGGCAAGCAGCATCCGTCGCAGGATCGTGCTTTTCATCGTCAGGCCTCGCTTGGGCTCGAAGTCTTCAGGCCTTCAGCGTTATCGCCTTGAACGGCAGGTCATAGTCGGTCGCCGGAAGCGAGAAATTCTCCGCGCGCGGATTGTGGGCCCACAGCCGCTGGCTGACGACGAGCGGACAGATGGCGGTGTTGTCGTAGAGCCAGTCGTAGAGGGCCTGCATCTTCAGGTCGCGTTCGGCGCCGCTCGCCTCGAGCGCAGCCTTGACCACGCCGTCGAGCGCGTCCGAGACATAGATCTTGCCGTCAGGCCCGCTGTCCGCCGTCGAGACGAAAGCATTGCCAAGGGTCCCGTGAGGGTCATAGGGAGCGCCATAGGTGGTGAAGAAAGCGAGATCATAGTCGAAGGCGGGGCGTCGTTCATGCATGGTGGCGTTGTCGACAGAAGACACCTGGACCTGGAAACCGACCTCGGACAACTGGCCTTGAATCATTTCGGCGATGCGCCGCGATCCCGGTAGGGACTCTTCGGAAACCAGAAAGTCGATGGTCAGAGGAGAGCCAGCCTTGGTCCAGGCACCGCCGCTGTCGACCCAGCCGCCATCGGCGAGGATCTTCTTGGCCGCCGCCACATCACGCACCGGCACGTCATGCCGCTTGCCCGACGAGGGCACATTCGCTGGGAACAGATCGGCGGCCGGGTCGGCAAAGCCCTCGAACAGGACCTTGGCGATCGCCGCCCGGTCGACCGATGCGTAGACGGCATCGCGAACGGCCTTGTCGGCGATGATCTTCGACTTCGGCGAATAGCCGAGCAGCATCGTCGCGGTGCCCGGCTCGGCAACAACCTTCATGCCGTCGCTTTCCAGCGCGCGAGCGCGGCGCGGCGACAGCGTCGCCACCCAGTCGCCGCCGATGACATCGAGGTCGCCTGAACGAAGGCCATTGGCGCGGGCGAGTTCATCTGGAACCACCTTCAATTCCATGCGGCTGAAGAGCGGCTTTTCGCCCCAGTATTTGTCGTTGCGAACGAGGCTGGTGCCGCTCGAATCATATTTTTCGACGATCCACGGACCGGTTCCGATCGGCGCGGTCTGCTTGCCATCCTTGTCGACTGCCTTGGGCGACAGGAAACGAACTGGGCGGACGATGGTGAGTTCAAGCAATGCGGCCGGCACCGGCCGCTTCAGCTTGACCGTCAGTTTGTTCGGCCCATCGGTGACGATGCTGTCGTACGCATCGGAGACGCCAATCCAGGAGAAGTCGCTCACCCCCATCCATCGCTTGAGGTTCCATTCGGCTGCGGTGGAATCGAACGATGTGCCGTCGCTGAAGGTCACGCCTTCACGCAGATCGAAGGCGATCGAAAGCTGATCGTCGGCAATGGTCCATTTGGTAGCAAGTCCCGGCTCAAGCGCGCCGTTCTGGCCGTAGTGGATCAGCGCATCGAAGACGATGGTGTAGGTGCTCAGCGTTGAAACATTCTGCAGCAGCTCGAGATCACCGGTCTCCGCGGCGATGGCAATCTTCAGCGTGTCGTTGGTTTCGGAAAAGGCGCTGCGCGGAAAGGCGGCAACGAAGGCAAGGCCAGCGGTGGAGGCCAGAAAATTGCGGCGGTCGAGAGTGATCATTTCAGTTCCCCTTTTTTGATTGTTGGTAGCGATTGTACACATGCATTCCCATTTGTATAGACATATGCGACGCAAATCCAAGTTGGCGCGCAGCGTTGCGGCCGGCAAAGGAAAGCGCCGTCTCGCGTAATGTCGCCGTGCCGGCGCGGGTCTCGACAAGCGCTAAATCCAGCTCAGCGTCATCGCCGCCAGCGCGAGGTAGCGGCCGACCTTCGCGATCGTGACGATCGCAAGGAAGCTCCAGAATGGCTCCCGCAGCGCTCCCGCCACAACCGTCAGCGGATCGCCGACGAGAGGCAACCAGCTCAACAGCAGCGACCATCGTCCATAGCGCTGATACCATCGCATCGCGCGCGTCAACGCGGAGGGCTTTACCGGGAACCATTTGCGGTCGCGAAAGCGATCGATCCCCCGGCCGAGCCACCAGTTGACGATCGAACCGAGCACATTGCCTGCGCTTGCGGAGGCGATGAGCAGAGCCGGAGCATAGCTTTCCGTCAGAAGCAGTCCCGCAAGGGCTGCTTCCGATTGCATCGGCAGAATGGTCGCCGCGGCAAACGCGGTCAGGAAAAGACCGCCATAGATGGCGAGCTCGCCAGGCATTTCGAGCTCTCAGCTTGCCCTGGGCCATTTCGGGTGCCGATCATCGACGACATAGCCATGCGAATGCTCATAGCCCGCTTCCGACCATACTGCGTCGCCGATATGCCGGTCGTCCTCAGGCAGATCGACATGCGTATGTACAAGCACGTCGGGATCGTGTTTCGGCCAGAGCCAGATCGCGGCAAGCAGGGCTGCGGCGCCAATGATGCCGAGCAGAATGAAGGTGAAGGGCAATCCCATCGCCGCACCGACGCGGCCGGCAATGGGATAGGTGATCAACCAGCAGGCATGCGAAAGCGCGAATTGGGCAGCAAACAGAGCGGGCCGGTCGACGGCATCGGCGGAACGCCTGATCAATCGGCCCGAAGGCGTCTGCGCTAGCGAATAGCCGAGCCCCAGCACGAACCAGAGCGGCAGCAGCAGATAGTAGCTGCCGGCGAGCGGTCCCACCAGCACGCCCGCGACCAGGATCGCGGCGCCCGAGAGCATCGCAACCCGGTCCGGGACGTTCTCCAGCAGCCGCGGCAGGGCAAGGGCTGCAATCATCGATCCGCCGCCGAAGGCTGCGAGCGCCAGCGCCGTGTCGCTTTGCGAGAGGCCGAACTGCGCCTGCACCAGGACGACCGTGTTGACGATCACCATCGCGCTTGCCGCCGCGACGGCAACGTTAAGGGCCAGCAGCCCGCGCAATCGCGGCGTCGCCAGATAGATGCGGATTCCGCGCGTCGTGCGCTCATAAATGCCGCGCGGCTCCGAGGCTTGCGGGCTGGGCAGCACCACGGAGACGACCAGCGCCGCGGACGCCAGGAAGCCGACAACCGTACCGGCGAACAGGCCGTGGAAGCTGATGACGGAAAGCAGCGCCGCCGCCAGCATGGGACTGACGACGCTTTCCAGGTCGTAGGCCAGTCGCGACAGCGACAGGGCCCGCGTGTAGTCCTTCTCCTCGGGCAGCACGTCAGGAATAGAGGCCTGGAAGGCCGGAGTGAAGCCTGCCGACGCCGACTGCAGGACGAAGATGAGAACATATACCTGCCAGACTTCGGTAACGAAGGGCAGGAACACCGCGACCGCAGCCCGGATGAGGTCGAGCGAAACCAGCATGGTGCGGCGCGGCAGGCGCTCGGCGAACGCAGCGGCGACAGGCGCCACGCCGACATAGGCGATCATCTTGATAGCGAGCGCCGTGCCGAGCACCGCGCCGGCATCGGCGCCGGCAAGATCATAGGCCAGCAGCCCGAGTGCTACGGTGGCAAGGCCAGTGCCGATCAGGGCGATGACCTGGGCCAGGAAGAGATGACGGTAGGTGCGATTGGCCAGGACCTGAAGCATATTTTGCGTTCTTGCAGCGGATTGGGGTTCGTCGAGCCAGGAACGTAGCGCAAACAGCCCGCCTGTCTCAGTGGTGGTGACCTTCGGGTTCGACCATCTTGAACGGCAGCACCTGCTCGCGACCCTTCGCGGCCAGGATCAACCTCGCCTGGAACTCATGCGGCTCGGCAGGGGCGACGGTGCTCTCAAGCCGATGATGGTTGTCAGCGGCGGGCTCGAGGCGAAGCGTCTCTGGCCCTTCGGGTCGGTCGATAACCACCGTCGCTGTCAAATCATCGGCGTGGCGATCGATGGTCAGCCGCATCCGCTCGCCAGCCGGTGTATCGACGATTTCCAATGTCCCTGCAGCCAGATCGCAGACTACCTTGAACGGCTCCGGTGCATGATGATGAGCATGAGAGGTTTCCCCCCGCTTGGCGGTCGAACCGGCTGAGCTTTCGAGGCGGACATTGGCTTCCGCCAACGCCGGCAAGTGGGCGAACAGCTCCTCCTTGAGGGCTTCGGTTACGCCCAGCACGTCCTTTGCCGTCGCCATCTCCGGAACACTGATGGCCACATCGGCATGCAGACGATGTCCGATCCAGCGTGCCTGAACGCTTTCAACGCGCCCGATGCCCGACACGTGTTCGGCAGCATGATGGATTTCATCGACGATGGCGGGCTCGACTCCGTCGAGCATGCGGGTCAACACGGCTTTCGACGACTGCCAGACGATGGCGAAGATCGCCACGGTGATCAGCAGCCCGACGATCGGATCGGCAAGCGGAAAGCCCAGCCACACGCCGATAGCGCCCAGGACAACCGCCAGGCTGGTAAAGCCGTCGGTGCGGGCATGGTAGCCGTCCGCGATCAGCGCCGCGCTGTTGATCTCTCGCCCGACGCGGATACGAAATACGGCGACCGCTTCATTGCCGATGAAGCCTATGAGGCCGGCGATGGCGACCCAGCCAAGAAACGTGATGGGACGCGGATTGATCAACCGGTCGATCGCCTCATAGCCGGCAACGACGGCGCTGAAGAGGATGATGAGAACGATGACGATTCCAGCCAGATCCTCGACCCGGCCCAGCCCGTAGGTGAACGTCTTGCTCGGCTTGCGGCGGGCCAGCACGAACGCGATCCACAGCGGAATGGCAGTGGCCGCGTCGCCGACATTGTGGATCGTATCGGCCAGCAGCGCCACGCTGCCGGAGAGGAACACAACCACAAGCTGGAGCGCTGCCGTGATAGCCAGAACGACGAACGACCATTTGATCGCCCAGATGCCGCGTGTCGTCGTGGCGATAGTAGGATCTATGACACCGTGTGTGTGGCCATGGCCGCCATCACCGTGATCATGTCCGTGGCCGCCCATGCCATGCGTCATCGAGCCAAACCCGAACCAGTCGCGAACTTTGTCCATCATGGCGCTTCTCACAGGTACTTGGTGATATCTTTGAACTCGTCGATCGAGCGGCGCTGCTCGCGCGCCAGCGGTCCGACGACGTCTTCAAGGCAATGGTTGAGATGATCCTGGATCAGAGTCTTCTTGGCTTGCGAAATGGCCTTCTCGACAGCATGAAGCTGCTGGGCGAGGTCGAGGCAGGGCCGGCCCGCTTCGATCATTTCGATGACACCCTTGAGATGTCCGCCAGCCCGTTTCAGGCGCTTGACGATATCGGGATGGGTTTCGTGGATGTGAGGTTGCTCGCTCATATGTTAATACTATCCTCCTGGAGGGGATATGCAAGTCTCAAAGAGGCCTCGATTCTGGTGCATGCAACAACCATTCCTTAGGATTTTGGAGAATAATCGCCGTTCATGCCGAATCGGATCCACAGCTCAGCCTTTTGTCTCGTCATCGCCTTGGCGATGACGTTCGGCATGCTGCGTCCTTTCGGCTATTCGGCCTCGCACGATCCGGTCGCACTTGCCGCCGCCACGATCGAGCGCCAAGTCGAAGCCGCCGCGCAGATCGAAAATCATGACCATGCAAATGATGACGGCGTCGCCGACGAGCAGAGCGCTGGCCATTTTCACGGGCACAATGCGGCCGACCACTCGCACGAAACGGCGAGTACGCCCGCCGACTTCGCGCCGACCGTTCCACAGATCGAGCGGGGCTGGCTAAAGTATCAGCCGACTTTCGTCGATCCGGACACGACATTCCGGCTTGATCGACCGCCGAGACCATTCCTCGCAGCATGATCGCGGCCGCTCACGCGGCCACCCTCAACGACGAAGATTGGAAATCTCATGCAAGGACCCTTCGATCGGGGTCGGTCACGCTCGCGCCGCGCGCGTTGGCGACCCGCCCTGCCCCTGCTTATTGCTCTTATGACCCTGCCGCTGTTGGCCGGAGCAGCCTTTGCCCATGCCGTCGCCGCCGGCGACAAGGGCTATATCCAGGAAATCTCGGGCATTAACGTGCTGCCCTTCATCTATCTCGGCGCCAAGCACATGGTGACCGGATATGACCACATCCTGTTCCTGTTCGGGGTAATCTTTTTCCTCTACCGGATGAAGCATATCGGCATCTATGTCAGCCTGTTCGCGCTCGGCCACTCCACGACCATGCTGCTTGGCGTCTATTTCAACGTCGGCATCAACAGCTACATAATCGACGCCATCATCGGGCTGTCCGTGGTCTACAAGTCGCTCGACAATATGGGCGCTTTCCAGAGATGGCTCGGCTTCCAGCCGAACACCAAGATCACGACGCTGGTCTTCGGCTTCTTCCATGGTTTCGGCCTGTCGACGAAGATCATCGAATACAACATCTCGCCGGACGGCCTGGTGCCCAACCTGCTCGCCTTCAATGTCGGCGTCGAGATCGGCCAGTTGATGGCCCTGGGCGCCATCCTGATCGTCATGGGCTACTGGCGCCGGACACGCAGCTTCTGGCGCCATGCCTACACGGCAAACGTCATCATGATGACGGCCGGATTCCTGCTGATCGGATATCAGCTCACTGGCCTGTTCGTCGCTGCATAAGGAACCGAAACCATGTACAACACCGATCTTCCCGGACGCGCCGATCTGCCGACTTCGGCGCAGCTGAAGCGCTCCACCTTCATTGCCGCGCTGACGGCGCTTGCCCTGCTCGTCACGATCGTCATGCCATCCGAGTATGCGATCGACCCGACCGGAGCAGGCAGATTGCTCGGCCTCACCAATATGGGTGAAATCAAGACGCAACTGGCGGCAGAGGCGGCAGCGGACGAAAAGGCCAGCGCGAAGGCTACGGCCGAGCAGATGACGCAAATAGTCCCTCCGGCCGAGTTGATGGCGCGCATGGACCGAATTGAAAACCTCCTCGTCGCCCTGACCGCCGAACGGCCTGCTTTGCAGCCGTCGCCAACTGGGGAGGCCGTATCCCAAGACAATGTGACAGTTGGAGAGATCGCTCCTGCCGAGGCTCCGGCCATTGCTATAACGCCTGCCGCCGAAGCAACCTCGGAAGCCCCGATCCAGCCAGATGGAAGGCAAGACGAGCTATCCTTCACGTTGGCGCCAGGCCAGGGTGCCGAAGTCAAGCTCGTGATGCGGCAGGGGGCCAAGGCAAACTTTTCCTGGACAGCTGACGGCGGCGTGGTGAACTTCGAGACGCACGGCGATGGCGGCGGTCAGTCCGTCAGCTATGAAAAGGGTCGCAGCGTTCCAGCTGACGAAGGTGCCATTGAAGCCGCCTTCGATGGAAATCATGGTTGGTTCTGGCGCAACCGCGGTGGCAGCGACGTGACCCTGACGATCCAGGCTGAAGGCGACTACATCGACATCAAGCGTATGATCTAGCGCATACAGGGTCGCCCGGCGCCACTTCGAGCCTCGGGCGTCACCTATCCGTCTGTTCCACCGACGAGCGCAGATGCGCGTCGAAGCTTTGCGCCGCGACGAAGACACGGCTGACCTTCAGGTAAACGGGTCTTGATCCATCGCTCGATCTGGTTCACGGCATTTCAGCCCGACGAGATTTGCCAAACGGCTACGCCGGCAAGCGCCAAGCCGGCAGCGCCCTCAATGGCTCGGGAAATGGCATCGAACAGGCGTGGCCGGCTATCGAAAAAATGCACCAGACGTTCACGAAACAGGATCGACAGCACCGCAACGCAAGACAGCGTCAGCGCCACGCCGGCCATCATTGTGATTGCGAAAAGAATGCCGGCGACCGGAACGCCTCTGGATATCGCAAAGGTCATCACGAAAAGCGTCAGCGGGCATGGGATCAGGCCGGCCATGACGCCGACGGCCTCGCCCTCATGCTTGTGGTGATGGCCGTGGCTCAATGCGCGCCAGAGCATCCAAATGCCGATCAGGCCAAGCAGGCCCCGACTGACGTCTTCCAGCAGTGGGGCTCGGCCAACACTGCCCAGGGCAATCGATACCAACGGCAACGAGAGCGCCGCGATCAGCACGGCAATCGTTACATGCGTGAAGGAGAGTGTCAGCGACACCAGAAGCCCACGCCGGACGCTGGCGTCCGATCCTGCCAGATAGGTGGCCAGGACAGCCTTGCTATGGCCCGGCGTCAGCGCATGCGCCGCACCGAACAGAATGCCCATGGGCAGAAAGGCCGTGAACGCCAGCCAACCGCCGCCAGCCGCAAGCAGTTTGATCTGCTCGGCCAACGCCAGGTAGATCGTGCGTTGGAACTCGACCAGCGTCTGGAACATGGCCATCGAACCGGCTCCGGGTCAGCCGCACGTCAATTCGAGGCGCGTCGCGAAAATCTTGCCGAGATCGGTCCCCGTCGGGTCACTGAAGAACGCGTCTGTCAGGCTCTTCTGGTTCTGCGCGATGGCCGTGTCCGGATCTGGACGGACGACGGAACGTGAGCAGCCTTGCGGCAGACCGGCCACCGCAAGCTTTTCGTCCTCGGTAAAATCGATTGCCGTGTAGAAGGTCGGATCGTAGACACCGATACTGACTTTTCCAGCAAGGGCCAACGGGTCCTTCGGCTGCGTTTCGAACTGGACGACGAGTTGATCGTTTTCATAGCTGACGCTGAACTTCGGCGGTGGCGCCATCGTCACGTCCTTGCCGTTCAAGGTCACCATCTGAAAGTAGTTGTACTCGGCCAACGACGCATGGACGGTGAGAGCGACTTCATCGAGTTCCTTCGCATCAAGGACAAGGTCGGAATTCTTGTCGAATTCCATCAGCACAGTGCTGGAAAAGAGGTCGTCGAAACGCCAGAGATGCCGAAGCGACTTGACCGTCCTGTCTGGACCGACGGTCAGGTCCAGCTTCGCTTCGGCAAAGACATGCGGATGGGCGTTCGCTGCCGCGGTGGAAGCGAGCAACAGCGCCGCGCCGGATACCATGCCTGTCAGTTGCATTCTTCGCTCACATTTCGCTCGTCGATTCCGCATCAGGCAGGACACCTGCCATTGCAAGCAGGCCGAAATGGGACGGGCCAAAGCCCATACCAACCTTGATCGATCAGGGCTGTGTTGCTTCATCTAAGGAGGCAGCTACCCAAGGTCGCCCTTCAGCCAATGTTTGAGCATGATCACCGCGATACCAGCAAGGATTGCCAGCACTATCATCCAGATGATCTTTTGCCGATCGCTCAATTTCCTGCTCCTGATCGATTCAGAGCATTCCTATCGCGAGTTCCTTGCAAACGCAAAAAGCCCCGCGTCCCGTGCTGATAACACCAGCTGATCCGCCCTAGTCGTCGGCGATCGAGCTTGCAATGACCGTGTTCGATGTGATCCGGACCTCGGGAACGTCAAATGGACAAGTGCTTGCGATTGCCGACTGTCAATATGCAGAGTTTGGAAACTTGCATTCCGTTTCTGTCCTCGCCGATTGTTTCGGCATCCGTCCGGGCGAAGAAACGCTCCTCGAATGGCGCGCCGTCGACATCGAATAGCTTTATGGAGCAAGGTTGCACGGACTTGCCATTCAAGTGGCTTTTGTCACCGCGATCATGGTTTTGGCCGGGAGGTCGTCACCGGTCGCCTCCCAGTCCTGGAAGGCGCCTACGTCACCGACGGGGGCAAGTGCTGCGTCGCCGGACAACGGAGTCCATCCGCGTCTCCTGGCCGCAGGACGGTTCGTTCGAAGTCAGGTCCATGGGCAAGACAAATACCGTGAAAAGCTTCCAACGCCAGATCGACATTATCGGCACGCACCAGCGGCGATCTCAGGCATATAGCAGCGAGCGCCGGGATAAAGAGGGGCTTCGACATCAGCACACCGCAGGGTCAAAAAATGGACCCTCTGGCACGTTAGTCAAGAGTGCCATTTAGCGGGCCCAGCGGCTGCGACGAGATCGACCTGCATCCGACTGTCGGCGGCTGCGCCGTCGCCCCGTAGTATCATTCGCCAGTTATTCTCCAACGCGGTCCGCATTGAAGACCCGCGATAGCCGTCGAACTTGTGTGTCCATCCCTCGGCCCTCGGGAGGCTTCTCCACCAGGGTGGGGATCAAAGGAGCGATGAACGCTGGCCGGCTGGTGCTGGCAGTTACTCGTTTACGCATGGAATCGTGTCTAGGTCGCAGGCATATATCCGCGCTCCACACGTCCCGACGTTGGTTAAGATCGGCAGCCAGACCGGCCAGCCACTCTGTGCGCCAGGCGGATAGAGGTGAGTGTCGATCGCGAATTGCAGAAACGGTTGCCAGCCGATAATTGCAAAGTCAGCGCGTCACGCGTACGGATCCATAAGCCCCAGCGCGCTTACATCCATAAGCACCCCAAACCCAATGATCTGCTCCAGCGCAACGTTGCGAGACAATGTTCCCAAACTTTTGGCCGGTTCGGACTTCATGCGGCTGACCAGGGCGTATCGATTGTAGACCGCCAAACCGACCATCGCGACGAATAGGCTGATCTTGAACAGGAGAATTCGACCGTAGCTGTTGCGCGGATCGGGGAACGAGCCAAGCATTAGCCAAGTGGTCATAGCGCCCGTAAAAAAAATGAGCGCAACCGCCACCATACCAAAGCGGGAGAAGCGCCACAGGACGGTTTCCACGCCTGCGACTTCGGATGGATGCCGCTGCGCTGCCGCGATTAGCAGGCCGAGGGGCAGGAGGCCACCTATCCACGCCCCGGCACTTGCAACATGGAGAGCTTGAGTCAGTGAGGCTAGAAGGCCCAACGCCGCCGCGTGGCCCTGCCAACCCTCACAGGTCAGTAGCAAGAAAGCCGGCCCGACGACCAATTCGGGCCGCCCCGAGAAGCTGATCACCAGGAGCAGGAGAACGAGCGAAAGGCGAACAAACCAAACAGTTCCGAAGTCGCTTTCCATGAGAACGCCGTGCAAGGTGTCAACCATACCCTCGCGTCCGGAGAGCCCGGCCGTAAAGCACAGCAGCCAAATTGCCGCGAAGATTGCGGCCGCAAGTGCGAGGGCAGGATTGATGTTACGGGGTAGAGGCGCAAGCGCGGGAGCCGCGGTTCTGTCTAGCGCATAGAAAGGGAAGAGTGCCGACCCGAATAGAATCATCACTGAGAGGAAGTAGACCCACCGGGCGAAGGCCAGAGTGCCATCAACGTCCATTTCTACGGTCTGACTTCAAATTTGAAATTGCCCTTCACCTTGTGCCCGTCTGCTGACAGCACGTGCCAATCAACTTGATAAACACCCGGCGCAAGGGACCTTGATACAGGTGCCACCATGTCCTTATCCTGCACCGCGATCTCCGTGGTGATCTTCGCACCATCCGGCCCCGACAGATCGATGCCCGAGAATCGAGCCTCAATGGGTTCGCTAAAGCGCAGTCGAATCTCAGTGGGCGGAGCGGCAATGGTGCTATTGATCTCTGGAGTAGCCTCGACCAATCGAGCATGCGCAAGCGCCTGGCCGGATAATGGCACGCTCCACAGCGCAACTGTGGCGATCATTCGGATAGTTCGGTTCAAGGCGAACTCCTCCCGCGACGACGGTCATCAAAGACTATGCACTTTCTGACGAGTATACGAATTTGTTCGTGTTGCAGGGCCGCCACCGTTCGAGCTGTCACGAAATTTTCCGTTTGCCGGAAAAGTGATGGGAGATCAGGCCAACACGTTACCGACCGCCGAGACTCTCGATTGAAGGTCACGGACGCCGCAAGCGTTTGTAATTATCAGGACAAGCGCGGGCCAAACAAGCGTTTGCGCCCGCGTGACTCCGTTTCAGCTACTTAACCGGGATCATGAGATGTGCGTATGGAGTGCCCGGCCACATCACATAGGGCTTGGATGTGTCAGGCTTGGGGTCCGTCGGATAGCCCTGCATCATGTCCATTGCGTTGACGATCATCACATGCGGGCCGGTCTCTATCCAATTGTTGCCTTCCTCGGGCTTCGTCGCATAGGGATCGGTGTTGCTGCCATCGGTACCGCCGGACAGCATGTACATGAAGCCGACCTTGCCCTTGGGCGGTTCCTTCTTTTCCATCCATGCCATCGCCCATTCCATCGCGTTGGCATCGCCGCACATTGGGTCCGGGCCGGGCGTGGACGGGCTGTCTGGCATGCACCAGAAGCCGTTCTTGCCCTCGCGCAGGGTGCGCATGGCGCCCTTTTCATCCGCGGCGTAGACCGCAGCGCCGCTTGCCACGGCAGGGGGTGCAGCAGATTCAGCGCTCTTGATCATCGCAGCGTCGTCGGCGGCTGCGCCTTGCATCGTAACCAAACTGCCTGCCGCCAAAAGGGCAGCGACCGTCAGAAGCCGTTTCATGGCCGTTCTCCGGTTTGAGTTGATCTTGTGCATGACGTCCGACGCACGGCTTTCCAGAGCCGTTTGTCGGTGATCAAACAGTAGCAGATTACATGCCTCCGGACAATTTACGTTTTAGCGCTGTCTAATGTCTTTGCAGGGGGCGTGCTATTAAACCTTCAAATCGGTCACGAAACTCCTGAGGGTTCACTAACCAAGATGGTGCTGTTCAGCGGCCAAATTTGCGCGGTTTCCCAGCAACCTTGCTTGCGTCGTCAAATCGCCACCTGCCCTAACCCTAGATTAGCCCGCGCATCGTCAGTTCAGCCTTCAGATAGGCATAATAGATCGGCGCGGCGACAAGACCCGGCATACCGAACCAGGCTTCCATGAAAACCATCGCCAGAAGAAGCTCCCAGGCACGCGCATTGATCCGCGAACCGATGATCTTGGCGTTTACGAAGTATTCGAGCTTGTGAATGATGATGAGAAAAGCAAGCGAGCCGAGCGCTGCAAGGAAGGAGATGCTGAGGCTGACAACCACGATCACCGTGTTGGAGATCAGATTGCCGATGACCGGCAGAAGGCCGGCGACGAAAGTCAGCGCTATCATTGTCCTGATGAATGGCAGATCGATGCCGAAGGACGGCAGAACAGCGACGAGATAGACCGCCGTCAGAAACGTATTCAACGCCGAAATCCGGATTTGCGAGAACACGATGTTGCGAAAGGCCTTGCTCAGAATGTTGACACGATCCGCCAGCGCGACCGCCAGGGGGCCGGGCTCGCGCGATGGCGCCGCCGAGCTCACCGCGATCAAGCCGCCGATCACCATGCCGACGACAATGTGGACCACCAGGACGCCAACATCCCGCCCAACGAGTTGAAGCTGGCCGGCATGTTCGCGGAGCCACCGGGCCGCGAAGACTTCCAGTTCCTCGATGTTTGATGGAAAATAGGCCATCGCCCAGGTCGGGAGATGGACGCGCGCGGTATCGATGATCTCGGCCATCTTCTTGAGGAGCGTCACGACGTTCTCCGAACCGCCAGTCAATTGCGACATGCCGCTAAAGATAGCGGCGGCTATCAGGAGCGTGAAGATCAATGCCACCAAGGTCAGCGCAAGGCTTTTCGTCAGGCTGTTGGAGACGCCGATTCGATGGAGCATCGGTGCGGCGAAATGAACGATGTTGAACACGAGAAGGCCCGAAAGCAGTGCCGGAAGCAGTCCGAGTTCGAGAACGGCGACGAGCGCTATAAGCGCAAGCAGGCACGACGCGAGATAGAACCATGAGAAAGTCAGCACTTTTCACCTGCAGAAGCAGCCAAGTCCTCTCCGGGTTTCATTAGCTTTGATACCCGGTGATGCGCAAGCGAACACGCGTTCAACACGTGTGTAAGGCTAACCGCCTCGCAGATCCCATGCTTGCGCGCCAGGTCGCCCGTTTTTGCCCCGCCTCATGCTCACGCAGGACCGCGATGATCAGCTCTTCCGTAAACCGCATTCTCTTCATCAGTCCGCCCTTCAATCGAGGCCGGACTTTAATCTCAGATGGAGGAAATTGCCCGTGGCAGGTCAGCCGCTCGAGGATGTTTATGCCGTTGGCAAGAATGATCCTCTTCGTGGTGAAGCCGAAGTTCATTCCGCCGCGAAGACCATCAGATCCTCGAAGGGGAACTCGACATAGTATTGGCCGGACGGAAGGGCGTCCCGGGAATAGGTCCGGATGGTCAGGTCATTGCTTTCGAAAATGACTTCATGCCGATCGCCAAGGAAAAGGCTCTCGACGCAGGTCATGGCGATACGTCCAGGGCCGTCCTCCCCGGACCACGTCACCCGCTCAAGCCGGACGAGTGCGGTGACTTTGGCGCCGACGGTCAGCTCCTGCTGGGCGCTGCCCACAAGATGGATGCCGTTGGCGACAATTTCCGCACGGTTGCCGTTGATGGCGGTGACCACGCCGTCAAGGCGATTGCTGGCACCCATGAACTCTGCTGCAAACAGGCTCTCCGGCTTGTTGTAGATTTGCTTGGGTGTTCCGTCCTGTTCGATCTGGCCGCCGTTGAGCAGCAGGATGCGGTCGGCGAGCGCCATCGCTTCCACCTGATCATGGGTGACGCACAGCGCCGATAGCCCGAGATTGGTGATGAGGCGGCGCAGCCAGATCCGCGCTTCTTCGCGTAGCTTGGCGTCCAGATTTGAGAGCGGCTCATCGAGCAGAATCACGTTCGGCTCGTAGACCAGCGCACGGGCCAACGCCACGCGCTGCTGCTGTCCGCCGGAGAGCTGATGCGGATAGCGCTCGCCCAGTTTGCCGAGGCCGATGCTGTCCAAAGCCTTCTGGACGCGGCTCGCAACATCTGCCTGGGATACTTTGCGCAGCTTCAGGGGATAACCCACATTCTCGGACACCGTCCGATGCGGCCACAGCGCATAGGACTGGAATACCAGCCCGAGACCGCGCGTTTCCGGCGCCAGATTGATGTTCTGCCCGGCATCGAAAAGCGGCTTGTCACCGAGCAGTATCTTGCCGCTGTTGGGTGTCTCCAGACCGGCGACCGCTCGCAAGAGCGTCGTCTTGCCGGACCCGGACGCGCCGAGCAAGGCGACGATCTGACCCGGTTCGACCGAGAAGGACACACCTTTCAGGATTTCAAGGTTGCCGTAACTGAGGCGCAGGCCGTCTATGACGATGTCAGTCATTGAGGCGGACTCCAAAGCGCATCGCGAGGGCAAGACCGGTCACGATGATGACGGTGTTGATGACGGCGAGAGCCGAGACCAGATCGATCGCGCCGGTGCCCCAAAGGGAAACCATGAGCGAGCCGATCACTTCGGTTCCCGGTCCGAGCAGATAGACGCCCGTCGAATATTCACGGGCGAAGATCAGGAAGATCAACAGCCAGGCCGAGAACATGCCGCCGCGGATGAGCGGCAGGGTGATGTCCCTGGCAACCTGGCCCTCGCTGGCACCAACTGACCGGCCGGCTTCCTCGAGCTCCTTGCCGATCTGCAGGAGCGTTCCGGAAATCAGCCGCATGCCATAGGCGAACCAGACAATGGTATAGGCGAGCCATACCGAGATCATCGTGGCGCGCAGGGGTGCGATCGGCTTGAAGAACAGAAATATCCACAGCATGGCGAGGCCAGCCACAATGCCCGGCATCGCCCGCGGTATCATGGCCACGTAGTCGACGACTTTGGTCAGGGGTGCGCTCGAGCGATGACCGGCGAGTGCCACGGCAGTATAGGCCGCGATCGAAGCCGCGCCGCCGACCACCGCGACGCCGACCGTGTTGACAATGGCGCTGACGACATTCGGATAGTCAGCGAGATCGCGATAGTGATCCAACGTCAGCACCTGGAAGATATTCACCCCGACGCCCCAGCTTGTCACCAGTGAACGAATTGCGACGCCGCCCACCGGTATGATCACGGTGGCCGCGAACCAGGCCACCACAAGCGCGAAGGCCGGCCAGCGAAGAGCGCCCAGCCGGATGGGGTTGTGCCGACTGCCCTTGCCTTTGACGGACACATAGCGGCTGGCGTTGCGCAGCATGTAGCGCTGCAGCACCACCAGCGGCAGCGCGATCATGATGATCGCCACCACCACTACGGCCATCAACTGATAGGAAGGAACACCGAGCTTGTTGGTGAGCTTGTAGAGATAGGTGGCGAGAACCAGCACGCCTTCCGGATCGCCAAGCACCAGCGCCGCTGCCGAGATCCCCGCCGGGTATCCGGACGACTACAAGGATCTGGTGGCCGCCGCCACCGCGGAAGGACACCTAAGCATCTATTCAACGACCGATGCGGCGCTGGTCCAGCCCTTGCTCAAGGACTTCGAAGCAGCGTTCCCCGGCATCGCCGTCGAATATTCCGACCTCAATTCCACCGAACTCTACAATCGCGTCATTGCCGAAACCGCTTCGGGCCAAGGCACGGCAGATGTCGCATGGTCTTCGGCTCCGGATCTGCAGATCAAACTTGCCTCAGACGGCTATGCGCAGGAATACAAATCCGTGGAGGCGGCCCACCTTCCGGCCTGGGCGTCCTACAAGGACATGGTCTATGGTACCACCGCCGACCCGGTGACTTTCGTCTACAACAAGCGGCCTGAAGGCGATGTTCCCGCAACCCACGCCGATCTTCTCAAGCTGATGACCGGGAAAACCGCAGAATATGATGGCAAGATCGCGTCCTACGATCCGGAAAAATCCGGTGTCGGCTTCTATTTCTACAACCAGGACGCCAAGAACTGGACCGATTCCTGGGCGCTTAACAAGGCTTTTGGCAAGGCCCATATCAAGCTCTACAGCTCCGCCGGCTCGATGATCGAGAAGGTCACGTCTGGCGAACATTCCATCGCCTATGGCATCTTCGGCTCATATGGCCTCGCCAAGCAGGCC
Organism: Mesorhizobium sp. M1169; assembly: GCF_040318345.1. Lineage (NCBI taxonomy): Bacteria > Pseudomonadati > Pseudomonadota > Alphaproteobacteria > Hyphomicrobiales > Phyllobacteriaceae > Mesorhizobium > Mesorhizobium sp. M1169. The sequence goes on from NZ_JAMYME010000049.1 coordinate 21,104, forward strand.
AAGGACGAGAACCTCGGTGTGATAATCCCGAAGGACTATGTCCTGGTGACCACCCGCGCCACCGTCATTCCGGCGGAAGCCCAGGATCCCAATGCTGCGAAGCTATTCGTAGACTATCTGCTGTCGGCGCGCGCGCAGAAGCTGATCGCCGACGACATCAAGCTCTATGCCGTTCGTGATGACGGCAAGCGTCGCGAAAGCGGCTGACAGCGAAAACGCGGCCATCATCGTCGCAAGACGATTTTTCATTAGGGTCTCCTCCAAGTTCGCCTAAATCGTACTCCTCCAGGCACAAAGGCGAGTATCATCCTGACCTGTCACCAACCTGTCACGGCGATGTCGAGGTTTGCTCAGCCGACTAGGCCCGATGGGTCGTGATCAGATTGTCGACGACAGCCGGATCGGCCACATCGACGTATTGCCGAATTTTTGAAATCTTGGGACGGCATCCTACGCGTCACGGTCGCTGGCCCTGCGCATCGATCATGGACTTGCTCCAATCCTCGATGAAGCGGCGGCGCAACGCCTCGTCCTGTACGGCAAGTAACGCAGGGCCGATGCGTATGGCGCGCGCGATACCAGACTCCCCAAGTTTTTCCGGGCCGTCCGCTCCCTCAGGCAATTGCCCGTTCTCGGCAAAGAAGAAGGCGCTATCCCTGGCAACCTTCTGTCCTCGGGCTGACAGAAGGTAGTCGAGAAATCGTTTGGCAACGCCCATATTCGGCGCCGTCTTCGGAATGAGCGCGCCACGACTGAGTATCAGCGCATAGTCCCGCGGGACAACGACCCTCAAATCGGAATTGCCCCTGGCCGCGGCGTAGGCATATGACCCGATCATATTGTAGCCTATATACAGGCTCCCGTTTGCAACGTCCTGAAGGGTCTCCGCGGTGCAACAACGCACCACAGTTTCCGCTCGGCTCATGCTTTCCAGAAGCCGACCGTAGACCGCCGTCGTCTGCCGCGCATCACTGAACGCCAATAGGTAGCCGATGCCCGAAAGTCGGATGTCGAACGTTCCGACCCGTCCGCGATAAAAATCGATCCGCCGCCTGAGAAGATCGGCGAGTTCGATGTGGGTGCGCGGTACGTCGCCGGACGGCACGAGGCGGGCATTATAGACGAAGACGGCCGGTTCGTAGGTAAAGCCGAATACCTCGTCGCGCCAGTTTGCCCAATTGGCGACATGCGCGGTTTCGGCCGACACGTGCGGCGCCGCGCAGCCGTCATTGGCGAGCTTCACGAGTTGGTCGACCGACGGAGACAACAAGATGTCGCCCAGCACCGCGTCCGTCCGACAGGCTTCACTGGCACTCCTTTGCAAGTCGTTGGTGACATATTCAACATACTCGACGGCCACGTTGGGGAAAACGGACTGAAAATCCCGGATCAGTGGTTCCATAGCCGCCAGATCGGTCGCGGCGTGGATCGACAGTCGGTCCTTCTCCGGCTGAGACGAAGGGAAAAATGCGCTGCTTCCTTCAGCAGCTCTTGCCGCGTGACCGATGCATAGGAGGACGGCAGCCATCAAACCGAATGTCGGCAATGTTCCCGTTATCATCCGGTCTTCTCCGTGGCGATGGGCAACGTCAAGGTGACGGTGAACCCTTGCGTGCCCTTCCCGCCATCCTTGCTTGTCTCGCGAAAGGTCAGCGCGCCACCGTGAGCCGCCGCAACCTCCGACGCGATGGCGAAACCAAGACCTGCGCTGCCGTCATGAGATTTGGACGTTTCGAAGCGCTGCGTGACCCGCTCCCACTCGCCCGGCGGAATGCCCGGTCCGTCATCTTCGACCTCGAGATGGGCACGCGTACCGTCCCTGCGTACTCTGACCTCAAGGCGCGACACCACTCCATGACGCAAGGCATTGTCGATGATATTGACGATCGCTTCGCGAAGGCTGACGGCGTCCGCAAGCACGACCGGCTCGTCGTCAGGCGCCTCGAAGGAGACGATAATGTCCGGATCGATAGTTATCGGAACCGCCGCACGGAAAGCGCGCCGTGCGACATCTGCCAGACCGTGCGGCTGAAGCTGCACGGAATCGGCACGATGGATGACCATGGCGTGGCTGAGCAACTGGTTGGTCAGGCGCGCAAGTTCGCTGGCGCGCTGCTGTACGCGATCGAGATGCTGGCGGCTCGACTTGTCCAGCTTGGCTTGACTCAACAGATCGAGCTGCGCCGTTAGCGCTGTCAGCGGCGTTCTGATCTGGTGCGCCGCGTCGGCGATGAAGCGCTGCAGGAGTTTCACGCGCTCGTCGAGCCGACTCATGAAATAATTGATGGAAGTAACGAAGGGCCGCAATTCTCTCGGTACGACGACCGTTACCGGCGTCAGGTCTTGTGGATCGCGACGGCGGAGCGTCGCTCCGAGATGCTTGACCGGTTGCAGAGAATAGCGAATAGCAATCATCGCTCCAGCCAATGCCAATATGCTCATGACCGCCAGGAGGACGGTCGCCCTGAGAGTCAATTCACCCGCGAGCGCGCGGCGGGCTTCCGTGGTCTGCCCAACGATGACATGCGCCCAACCGGATACGGCTGGATCGGACAGTGCGCGCGCCACCACCGCAATCCGAACCGGTTCGCCGCGATAATGCGCCGATTCCAATACCGGGACATCGTGTATTGCGGCCAGATCAACTTCTGTTTGCAGATCGGCATAACCTGTCAGCGTCGCGCCGGAAGGGCCGATCACGCGATAGAAGATGCGATCGCGGCTGGCGAGGCCCAGAAGTTCAAAAGCTGATACCGGCAGGTTGATGATGAGCGAACCGGATTCAACCGTAAGGCTGTCTGCCATCTGGATGGCCGCACCAAGCAGAAGCCGGTCATAGGCGTCATCGGCGGCGGTACGTGCGTAGTACGACGCCGCACTCACCAGAAGAGCCGCACCCAGGCCCAGCACCAGCGAGATGCGGACCGCCAGGCGCGTGAAAAGGGAAGGCTCAGCCGGTATCATCGGAAGCCAGCTGATATCCCACGCCCCGCACGGTAACGATCTGCGCCTTGGCGCCTTCCAGCTTCTTGCGCAGCCGCCCGACATAAAGTTCGATCGCGTTCTGATTGGCCGGCTCGTCAAACCCGAAAAGCTGATCGATAAGTTCATCTTTGCTGAAGACGCGGCCTGGCCGCGACGCCAGTATCTCAAGCAACGTCATCTCGCGTCGTTTCAATTGCACCTCGCGCCTGCCTACTCGCACTGAGCGGCTGCCGCGGTCGAGCACGACATCGCCACACTGTACGATGTTGGTCGCCTCGCCGCTTTTCCGCCGGAGCAGAACACGGGCGCGCGCTTCCAATTCCCGGAAATCGAACGGTTTGACCAGATAGTCGTCGGCGCCGAGATCAAGCGCGCCAACGCGGTCCTCTATCTCGGAACGGGCCGTCAACATCAGAACCGGGGTCGTATTCCTTGCCTGCCGGAGCCGTCGAACGATTTCGAACCCGTCGAGGCTGGGCAGCATGACGTCGAGGATGACGAGATCGTAGCAGGTGAAATCGAGGATCTCTGCGGCAGCACGGCCGTCCGTCTCCCAATCGACTGCGTGGCCGATCGTTTCGAAGCGGCGGCTGATAGCCTCGCCAACGTCGCGCGTGTCTTCGACGAGGAGAATTCGCATGCCGGAGCATTTGCACGGAAGCAGCCGCCTATCAAGCGTCACCTCTTTGCGGAGAGGCGCTTGACATCATCTGCAGATCACGCGTTGGCTTCAGCCCTGTTACCGTCAGCAGTTCAAGCTATCCAATCATTTGAGCTTTATCGACGGGCTGCGTGATGGCGTCTGCCTTCATGTGATCTGCGCATCCACGCCAAGAACGCGGCGCGTCGGTACATGACCCGCGCTGCAAGCCACGGCTGGACCACGCACTTTGCCGCATTCAACGTATTCGACCGCACCGTGATCAGTCGCTAGTAGATGCACCACCATCGCCATCAGGGGATTATGCTTCTGGCGATCGTGATGCTGACAGCGATTGCGCAATGCCATCATTTGCGCTTCAGAGACGTATCCAATTGCGTCATTAAGAGGATATCATGCCGACAGGCGATGGCAGTTTGAGCGACATTCTTGGTATCTTATCGGTTCTCCTACTCGTGGCCGCAAACGGCTTCTTTGTCGCCGCCGAGTTTTCCCTGGTCGCCGTGCGCCGAAGCCGAGTTGCCGAACTCGCTGCGGCTGGGCGGCTGAACGCGGCAGCGCTCCAGCGGGCCGTCGACAATCTCGATGCCAATCTGGCGGCGACCCAGCTCGGCATCACCATTTCATCGCTCGCGCTCGGCTGGATCGGCGAACCTGCTCTCGCGCATCTCGTCGAGCCTCTCTTGATCGGGCTGCTCGGGTCGTTGGCGACTGCGGGCTCACACACTGTCGCCGTCGCGATCGCTTTCATCATCATCACCGCGCTTCACATCGTGCTTGGCGAGCTCGCACCAAAGAGTCTGGCGCTCCAGCGCAGCGAAGACACTGCGCTCTGGGTCGTGCGTCCGCTCGGTCTGTTCCTCTTTCTGCTCAGGCCGGCGATTCTAATGCTGAATGGTCTCGGCAACCTCGTTCTGCGACTCTGCGGCCTGCGCCCGGGAACCGGTGAGGATTCATTGCACTCGCCAGACGAGCTGAAGCTTCTGATCTCGGCCAGTCAGGAAGGCGGGCTGTTGCAGCAGGCGCAGCGGGAGATGGTCGAGCGGGTCTTCAATATCGGCGAGCGCCGCATCAGTGACATCATGACGCCTCGGCCGGATATCGACTGGATCGACGTGAATGATGACCGAACCGAGATTCTTCGTACGATCCGCGATTGCCGCCATGAGCAGCTCCTTGTCGGCAAGGGCGGTATCGATGAACTGCTCGGCATGGTTCTGAAGAAGGACATGCTCGACCAGGTTCTTGACGGGCAGGTTCTCGATCCGATGGCGATCATCCGTGAGCCGCTCGTCGTTCATGAATCAACGCCGATTTTCAAAGTGCTGGAGCAGTTCAGGAAGGCGCCCGTCCGCATAGCAATGGTCCTCGACGAGTACGGAAGTCTGGAAGGAATTGTTACCCAGACCGATTTGCTCGAAGCCATCGCCGGCGACCTGCCCAACATCGAAGGCGAAGAGCCGGATATCGTCGAGCGTGAAGACGGCTCCCTTCTCGTGGATGGTATGATGTCGGCCCAGGACGCGTTCGATCGCCTTGGTTTTCGAGCACGGCCAACTGAAGGCGACTTCCATACGATCGCAGGATTTGCCCTGTTTCGACTAGGGCATCTGCCTGAGATCGGGGAACATTTTGATTATGGCGGCTGGCACTTCGAGATCGTGGACATGGATGGCCGGCGGATCGACAAACTGCTCGCACGAAGGAACTCTCCCACGGGGCGGCAAGAAACATCGGAGTAAGAATGCCCGGATTCCTGCAAGACAGGCGTCGTCATTTTCATTTTTGCGTGGTTGCTCGGCGGGGCCCTTCCTTTATCCCGCAAACCCGGCAGTCGTGGTGGTGATTCTGCCGTTAGTCATGATGACGCGACAGTTGGTTGCCTGCGTGGCTCCCTTCCCTGATGGCCTTTGGAACGGCTTGGGCTACCGGACGGATGGGTTTCGCCTGTATTAAAAAAACTCGCCAACTTGTCCAAAGTGTCAACGGAGCATTGCCCTTGCCTTATCGCCGCTTGGAGTGTGATCGGCAATCGTGGTATCGCAATGCCGGGAGGCGACGATGCGTGTCATTTTCCGATGTGATCCAATGTTGGTCGAGCATTTGCCACGCCCGATCCTCGCGCGCGGCGCGTTGCCGGATTGGCTGCGCACAATGCCCGCTACTTCCTTTTCGGCGATCCACGGCCGCGACATTCGCACGCTCAAGCAGTGCCCGCCCGTTATCGATGCGATGACCTATGGCTTCATGATCCTCCTGCCGTGCGACGTCATCGCCGACAAAGGGACCTTTTCCTAGGACTGGCAGATTCCGGACCCGGTCACCGGGAACCACCCCCGAGCGCCTTTGAGCTTCCACACGCCGGGGCAACTCGCAGGCAGCCCGTTTGCCACTCCCGGTCAGGCCGCCCTCAAATTCAACAGCTTCTGGACCATACAGGTCGAGGACGGCTGGTCGCTGTTCGCGACGCATCCGGTCAATCGCGACGATCTGCCCTTCAGGCTGGTGACGGGCCTGGTGGATTCCGACCGGTTCAACGATGGAGGCATTAATTTCCCGGCGGTCTGGACTGAGCCCGAGTTTTCTGGCTTGCTCAGGAAAGGAACCCCGGTCGCGCAGTGCTTTGCGGTTCCACGGGTTGAGCCGCAGCTGGAATACGAGGTGTTCGATGAAAAGCGGCAGGCATCGTATGCGCAGACGGTCGCCGATGTCCTGTCAACGCCCGGTGTGTACCGCAAGCGGTTTCGCGCCAGGCGGGGACGCTCCACCAGCGAGTGAGCGACGCAGCGCTTCCTCATCAAGCCATAGCCGGCCGCTGGACGCCGATGTGAGTGCCATGGCGATGACGCCGAACGTGGATGGGCGCAGACTGTAGGCAATCGAATACGCAGCCATGGCCCCGTCGAGGTCGCCGACTTCCTGCAGGACGACACCCAGATTGACGGCAGCTTCCGGGGCGTCCGGGCTCATCTTCAGCACCCGCCGATAGGCTTGAGCGGCGCTGCCGAACTTGCGCATGTCCTGACGCACCAGCCCGAGGTCAAACCACGCAGCCGGATGCCCACCGCCGGCGACAGCGCGTTCGAGGAAGCCCTCCGCTTCGGCAGGCGCACCGCGTTGCCAGGCAAGGCGCCCGAGGCGCGCCGCTGCCTCCTAGGATTTCGGATCCCGCTGCAAGACAAGTGTCCAGCATTCGCGCGCGGCCGGGGCGTCGCCTGCCTGATCAAGGGTACGTGCTCGCTCGATGAGGATTTCCGCCTGCAATGATAGCTTGGCTGCGCGATCCAGCTGTTGCAACGCCGCTTCAAACCTGCCTTCGGCCCGGGCAATCCTGCATGCCAGAATCAAGGCAGGCACATTGTCCGGGCGAACGGCAAGGCTCGCTTCGATGCGCGCGCACGAGCCCCCGGCATGTCTGCCCTTGCGAACAGGAACGCCGCCAGAAGATGGCAAAGCGCTGGATCGCCCGGGTGCTGCCCCAGGCCCAATGCGCACAGATGCATCGCTTGGTCGTGATTACCGGAATTGAAAGCAGCCACCGCCCGGCGGATCAGATCGCCACTATCGCTTTGATTGTGCGCGTTGTTGCTCGGACGCTCACTGGCAGTCATGTCCTCAAGCGCCCGATGTCGATTCCAATCATGTTTGGCGGGGCCGCTTGCCATGAATCGAGCAGAGTAGCCGATTTGGAGCCTCGCTTGTCATCACGCTTAACCGCTTCCAAAGGCAAGAAGGCCACAATCCGCCCCAACTGCTGCTCCCGTGCCCTTGGGCACACACGCTCTAGTGACGACCATTCTATGAGCGCGCTTGTAAATATTGGCTACTCGCAAGGGATGTCCATAGGCGTTCGTCAAATTCCAGCAAAAGCGGTCTCATGTTGACCAGCTTTTCCGGTGTAAATCTGGTCAGCGGTCCAGAAACAGCCAGCGCTCCGGCCAAGCCCTCGCTGCCTGAAAAAACCGGTACGGCCATCGTCGCTGTTTCAGAATCTCCCTCCCCGAGCGATACAAACGGAATCTTCGCCATAAGAGCTATTCGCATTCTAGGCTTAGCGAGACTAAACCGAGCAAGCACTTGGCCAGCTGCATGATGGTCAAGCGAAAGCACATCGCCCTCTCGGATTTGATCCCGGATCAAATGGCGACAGTCTGCACGAAACAGGCAAATGCTGCGATTTCCCTCCTTTCGAAAAAACGATGCGCTTTCATTCGCCCGTTCAACAAGGCTCAAAAGGAGAGGCCGAACGAAGGCCTCCATCTTAAAACGACGACGGTAGAATGAGCCCAATATCATCGGCGTAGGGCCGGCAGCAAAGCGCTTGTCCGCCATGCGAACAATGTAGCCACTCCGGACAAGGGATTCCGTTAACCGAAGGATCGTGCTTTTGTAGAGGCCTGGTCTAGAAGAAATCTCGGCCAAGCTTAAACCTTCGTCGCGCTCTGTGAAGCACCCGAGGATCGAAAGCGCGCGATCGACAGCTTCAACCCCTCCCGCTCTTGTGTCTGCTTGGAGCCTGCCGGACATAATGTAGGGAGCACAACACTGGCGCGTCGGTTGCGGCAGGCTGCGTTACAGCTTCGCTAGGCATCCAGGTTTGGCCGGTATCCGGATTCAGGAAGGATGATCGCAGAACGCGGATCTCCAGATGTCAAACCCCGATGGTCCCCGGCGCGGATCGTGAACAGCGGAGTTTCCGCCACATCCTCGGCTGCCGCTACTGTCAAAACAATGCTTGCGGGCGCCACTGCGCTCATGGCAACAAACGGGCTAATCTTTGTTGACATTTCTCGTCATCGATGCCTGCCATTATAGCCACGACCGTTCAGGACGGAATCGATGCGGCGCAAGATCGCCTTGGAATATCGAGGTAGGCGATAGCGAACCTCGGTCGTCTGAGTATTTTGGCGGGCTGAACTAGGAGGCTTGAGGTGTGTAACACGCGTTGGGCCATTGGTCGCTCGACAGCGGCCGAAATCATGGAGCTGAGGTTTGATGAATAAGATTGCCTTACTTCCTCTGGTGACGTATCCGGAAGCGAATTCCACCAAAATCGCCTTAAACGCAATCGCGGTGGTCAAGCACATTGGCGCGGCGCTTCACGCATTAACGATCAATGTCGATATCCCGGGTATTTCCAACCCGGTGTCGAGATACTTGATCAACCTTCCCGAAATGATCCGGGAGACAGAAGCGACCAGCCGCAAGCACGGGCTCGATTTGCTGGAGGCATTGAAAGCTGAAGCGGCACGTGTCGGATCGTCCCTGACAACCGAGGAGATTGCTGTTCAGCCGGCATCTGTCAGCGATGTTGCGGCAGTGAAGTCACGCTATTTCGATTTTGCTTTGATTGGGTTGGAGCCAAATAACCAGACTGCGCGCATGACCGTTGACGCGGTTCTGTTTGGTTCGGGCCGACCGACCATAATTCTGCCGGAAAGCGCAAATGTTGGTGCAATCGATCATGTTATCATCGCTTGGGATGGGAGTCGCGTTGCGGCCCGGGCCGTTGCCGACGCGTATGAGTTTCTGCAATGTGCGGCAAAGATAACCGTACTGACGGTGACAATCGAAAAGCCGCTGCGCGATATTGGCGAAAGCCTTGCTTTAAGCCTGAGAATGCGTGGCCTTCCCGCTGAGGGAGTCTCAATCGATACGGAAGATCGCCCCATTGGCGTTACGCTTCAGGAGCGCGCTGTCGGCATGGGCGCCGATCTGCTTGTCATGGGTGCGTACGGCCATTCCCGGATGAGAGATTTTGTCGTGGGTGGCGCAACCAAGGGCGTTCTGGGCGATCTGCGCCTGCCTGTCCTTTTGTCGCACTAGAAATCTGCAAATCTGGCCTCGAGTAGCGGCGGCAAGTTGGCTCCTACGGTTGCGCCAGCGGCATCAAAGGAACCAGCTACGAGTTCAAGACGAAACCGTGCCTAATTCTCTTGAGTTGCGGATTGTTTCGCCTTCGAAATTCGAATTCGAACTGAACTGGGGAGCATACCCGTTCGCGCCGCCTACGATTGATTCCTGCCCTTGCCAGAGGCAGACAATGACGGTCCGCCTTTGGTGCCCATCAAATCCACGCCTGCAGCCATTTGAGGCCGAAGGCGCCGGGAGCCAGAATACCTGTGGCCCAGACGAAGGCTGAGGTGATGTTGGCAATCTGAAACGTCAAGGCGGGCATCTTACAGATGCCCGCCGCCAATGGCACGGATGCGCGCAAAGGACCGAAGAAGCGCCCAAAGAACACCCCGGCCACCCCCCATCGCTCGAAGAACAGGTGACCGCGCGGAATGAGGTTTGGATAACGTGACAGGGGCCAATAGTGCGAAACCCCGTTTCCCAACCGCGTGCCGATCCAGAAGGACAGCCAGTCCCCCAATGCCGCCCCAATGGCGGCGGCAAGCCACAGGGGCCAGAATGCGATACCGCTTTCGCCGATGAGAAAACCGACACCGATCAGGATCACGGTTGCAGGCAACAACAGAGAGATGAACGCCAGCGATTCCCCAAAGGCCAGCACGAGCACCAGCGGAACACCCCATGCTTCATGCGTCCGGATAAACGCGATCGTCGCTTGCGTGACCTCATCGAGGCTCATTCATCACTTTCCAATTCGCACCAAGCGTGACCGACGGTTGACATCTCACCATATCGGTCCCTCTGGCAAAGACCTGCCGCGCAGGAAACCGAAATCGTGCAGACGTGTAGCGGCCGAGCAACGCACACGGCGCAAGTAACCATTCAGAAGGATCTTCCTCCCGCTCTGATTGACAGAACCCACGGGATCGACCTTAACTCATTCTTAACAAAGGTGGTTGGGCGGGTCGGATGAGTTCCTCACGAGTGCGGTTGTGCGCACGGTTGGGCGGCGGTGCGGTCGTTGCAATCATTGCGATAATGTCCACGTGGTCGGCGGCGACGGCTTCACAGTCGATGCCGATCGGTGGCTTTACCTCGCAGCCGATCGGTCACTACGATTTCTGCAAATCCCATCGGGCCGAATGTGAGATCCGCTCACGCGACAATGGTCCGGAGCACATGACCGGAAAACTCTGGCGGCAGATTACGAGCGTTAACCTGACGGTCAACAACAACGTCAAGCCGATGAGCGATCTCGACCAGTACGGACAGGACGAATTCTGGGCTTATCCGGACAGTGGTTTCGGCGATTGCGAAGACTATGCGCTGGAAAAGCGTCGCCGTCTGATAAACCGCGGCATTCCTGTGTCGGATCTGCTGATGACGGTTGTTCGCAAGCCCGACGGCGAGGGTCATGCAGTGCTGACTGTTCGTACCGACACGGGCGACTTCATCCTCGACAACCTCACCGACACGGTGCGCCGCTGGGACCAGACCGGCTACCGCTTCCTGAAGAGGCAAACCGGCACCGACACGGGGCGCTGGGTCTCCCTCGATGGCGACAACCCGCTGGTCAGCGCAATCAAGTGACGGTAGTGTAACAGTTCACCCCAAAGTTGACGCCTTGCCGAAAGAGATCTCTGTGGCTGATGCGCAGCCTGCTCTTCGTCTTAGGTCGGAGTGTTCGTCGTTGTTAAGGCTTTGTGTCCGGCTTCGCCTGATTGCTGCTCGCCCCCTTCGACGAGCACACTCAATGGTGCTGTCGCCTCCGGGCAGCCGCTCTGAATTTTTTTCCATGACGAAATGTTGAGAACCATGTCGCATTGCGCGAGTTCCGGTCCAGACGGCAATTGCAGACAGGCGAATTCACCGTGATGGAACGTCCGGCCGTTGGCGAGGCACTGACATTCTGCCCGCGCGGGCGTTGCAACAAGCGCCACGAAAACCAGGATGCAAGAGGCATGGAACGTCCTCATGCGAAATCATAGCACGATCCGGAGCGGGCGCCAGATCGCCCAGCATGAGCTACAGCGCCGTGATGATGACCAACGCAATCGCGACCGCGGTGGCATGGGAACCGGCGTTGGCGAGCGAGCCCGGGAGGCCACTCAGCAGAGGCTCGATCAGATGCACAGATCAGCACCCGTCGCCGGCCGCTCCGGCGCCCGTGAGCAGTAGCGCCATTAGTGCGGCGAGAACTCGGACGCTCCGCCTCGCCCAATTTCGACCCTCTCACGCCCTCGGCAACGCAACCCTGGATGAGGACCGGGTCATTCCACACGCAAATAACCGGTCAGGCCGCTCTTCTGATGTTCAATGACGTGGCAATGGAATGCCCAATTACCCGGATTGTCAGCGACCAACGCCACTTCCATCACTTCTTGCGATTTAAGAAGGGCCGTATCTGTTACAAGCGACGCAATTTTGCGCTTGTCGGAGCGTAGCAGACGGAAAGACATACCGTGCAAATGGATCGGATGATCGTTCGGCGTTTCGTTGCGAAGGCGCAGAACATAGCTTTTGCCTCGTTTTAGAGCCGCGAGCGGATCAACTGGCCCCGGCGCGTCCCCTCGCCAGGCGACGCGGTTGATCGACCAGAAGGTGTAGCCGAGCGTGCCGCAAACACCCGGCGCCGGCGCATCACCATTGGGCGACCAGCCAAAGACAAAGTCCATTGTCTCGGGATCGGCAAGATCCGGCTCCGGTACGCGATTCGGCCGCAGCGGCTTGAGTTCGCCAAGCGTCCGCCCCGCGCTGGCGCCGATAGGCCGGAATCGGACGAGAACGCGAGGTCCCTTGGCTGTTCTGAGATTCAGGCTGACGATCTCGTCTTCGCCATCAGGCACGCGGAGGGCGACATCGGCGCGCTGGCCGGGCGCGATGACAATGCCCCGAGGCGCAACAGGCTGCGGCAGCGGGTTGGCATCAAGAGCGATCACTTTGGCCGTTCCGCCATCGAGGTCATAAGTGCCGATACGGGTGACATCCGTGACTGCCAAACGCAGGCGCACAAGGCTGCCCGCTGGCAGATCGTAAATCGGGGTGACTTCCCAATTTACCGTCGAGACCGTACCCAGCGTGCCGCCGCGCGCAGCGTTGCGTGCCTTGAACAATTCGATGAACTGGCCGTCTTCGCCGAGACGGAAGTCGCGTATATTGAGCGGCAAATCCTGGTCGAAACCGGCATCTTCGTCATCTTCGACAACAAGCATGCCTGTCAGACCGCGGGCCATCTGATCGAGCGTGTTGCAATGCGGATGATACCAATAGGTGCCGGCATCCGGCGGTGTCAGAGTGTAACGGAAGCTTTCGCCCGCCGCGATGGGACGCTGGGTGAGATAAGGCACGCCGTCCATGGCATTGGCGATGCGCAATCCATGCCAGTGCACACTCGTCGCTTCATCGAGATCATTGACCACGTCTATGGAAAACGGCCTACCTCGCAATAAACGCAGAGTGGGCGGCGGCCCGCCCGCACCGAAACTCATCATCCCTTTGGTGACGGTGCCGGGCAAAATCGACCGACTGATCGCTGAAACCCGCAAGGTCAGATCGGCTGCTACGGCCCTGCCGGCAATCAGCCCGCCTGCAGCGCCGACAGCTACTGCTGCCGTGCCGCCCAGCAAGAATCCCCTGCGCGACATTCCCGACATGAAGCAGCCCTTTCAGTGGAGTATAGCGGACGTGGTGTTGTTGTCTCTTCGTTCACGAATTTCGAACCCTGGCAATGATTCAAGGTCAAGGTGGCGTAGTCTCCGAAGGACTTCAACTGAAGTTGGAGTTTCACTTGCTTTTTGATGATTGCCACACAACGTCGCACTGAGCCGCGAGGCGTCTACGTGGCAGCTCTCGCCGAACGGCGTGTTGTGGGTGTAGCGTGCCCGATTGGCAGGAGTTACGACGCAAGCTATCCCCTTGCCGGAAATGGGCTCGCCTGAAATAGCACATTTGAAGCGGCCACCGTCTCTTAAACGCCCATAAACGCAAACGCCCATAGACGCTCATCACTCGTCAGCGCTCTATCTCGGCCCATTTCTGCTCGCCGCAGGATCGGTGCAAATACGGTCATCCAATTTCAATAACGGAACCCTGTAATGCTGCCGTCACATACGGTGGCTAGGCGGATGCAGGGCGCCCTGCCCGTCCAACCTCTGGAGACAACCATGCGCGCTTTGCCGACTGTCATGGCGCTTGCGGCCCTGCTGGGCACGCAGCCCGCTTTCGCCGAATTCGTCACAGCTTTCGATTTTCCGCAGCCGAAAGACACCAGCGAATTTTACACGGTTATCGAGATTCCGGCGGGAAGCATCACCAAATATGAGATCGATGCCGAGACAGGCCATGTCGTCGTCGATCGATATCAGTCCATGCCGGTCGTCTATCCGGCCAACTATGGTTCCGTTACCAGTTCGTTGGGCGGCGACGGCGACCCGTTGGATGCGCTTGTCTTCACCCGGGAACCCGTTGTGCCCGGTGCTCTGATCAAAGTCCGCGCCATCGGCGTGCTCAACATGGTCGACGGCGGCGAAGCGGATGACAAGATCATCGCTGTGCCGGCTACGGATATCGATCCGCAATATGACGGGGTCAAGACCATCGATGATCTTCCGGCCATCGAACGACAGCGCATCGAGGCATTCTTTCGAGTTTACAAGCAGCTACCTGAAGGCCGCAAGGCCGTTGAGCTGAACGGCTTTGGTGGCGCCAACGTCGCCATCGACATGGTTGGCAAAGCCATTGAAAGCTACCGGAACAAGAAGGACTGACAGGAAAGCAGAATCTCAACAGGAAGCTCATCCATAGGGCTGGTTCCTAGCGGTGTTGGAACACCGCTAGGGTATGCGTTGGGCTTGCGTCGCACTGTTGGATGCGCGCAAACTGCGCTTCGCTTTAGCTCCGGGCGTTTGCTGTTGATAAAGCCAAATCGTTGGCTTTATCTCCGCCTTCGCCTGGTTTCTGCTCGTCCCCTTTGACAGGCAAGCCAAACGGCGCCGTCGCCTCGGGGCATCCATCCTGAATTTTTTTCCATGACGAAATGTTGAGAACCATGTCGCACTGCGCGAGTTCAGGACCTGACGGCAATTGCAGACAAGCGATTTCGCCGTGATGGAAAATGTGGCCGTTGGCGAGGCACTGGCATTCGGCCCGCGCGGGCGTTGCAGCGAGCGCCGCGAAAACCAGAATGTAAGAGGCCGGGATCGTCCTCATGCGCAAGATCATAGCACGATCCGGAACTGTCGCTAGTGTGAACGCTTCACAAGTAACTCGGCGGAGAACTCGTACCGCGGGCGCTCACGATCCTCAATCGTCGTTCGCGTCGGGTTTTGCCCTGTTGTCCGTATTTTGTGGCCCGAATCAAAGGCACGGCCAAGCGACCAAAATGACCAGCAAATCCATCGGCATGCCGCGCCCAACGACACCTGCCAAACTGCCGGCATGCATGACGAGCAGCGTTGTTCGAACCGACGGCCGCGATGATGCGCGACACGTTCAGGTTGAGGGAATGCGCGGGTCCTGAACGAGATAGAGCCGCGCAGTCGGCGTGAAATCAGTCACCAGGAATGAGAACGAAACCGTGCTCAGCGGATCGACCTCGCCTTTCCGGAACAGAAGATGGTCATAAGGTTCGAATTCACGACTGAATTCGGCGAAACTATCGGACCGAATTGCATCCGTTTCGCGGCGCGCCTGGTCGAACGAAAGCCCGTCGCTGGAATCGCTTGGCTGGTTGAGAATCTCCTGCAACTCGAACTCGAATTCGACCCAGGCGTGACCGCTGTTGTTGAGGGCAACGATCCTTAGGGAAATGAACCCGGTGGCATAGTTGCCGGAGGCACCGAATGGCTGAACCGGCCGGATGGCGCGTATGGTGAGGGTTACCGGGCTTGCCGACTCGAGTTCCTCGGTGATCACGACGGGATCGGCCCTTGTTCCGGCTCCCGAAGCGGCAATGATCCGGAATCCGCCGAGTTCGTCGGAAAAGGAGTAGGCGCCTGCTTCAAATATTCTGGGCCTTGTGCCATCGGCTCCAGCGAGGAGTCCGCTTGCTGCGAGCACGGTTGCGAATATCCCTACCAGACGTGCGCCTGATATTCGGGTTGACGAGTGGTGCCACATGGCTCGAAGTATGAACGACATTCCCGCGGCCGCATACTGGAATGGCTCAGGCGAGAGGCTATGATGGTTGGATTTGGCGCCGTAGGTCGAGGCATTCAACCGGATCGGTCGCCACAAACCAGCGGAGAGGTTGTCGCTGCCGGCGATTGCGCGAGAGGACGTACCGATGTTCGGACTTGGCATGACCCACCTGTTGGTTATCTTCGTGGTGGCGCTGGTTGTTTTCGGCCCGGAGGAGCTTCCAAAAGTCATGCGATCGGCGGGGGCAATGATGAAGACATTCAATCGGATTGCGGGCGATTTTCGAAAGCAGTTTGACGACGCCGTACGTCAAGCCGAGAAGGAACTCGACCTGCAGGAAACCCGCTCGATGCTTCAGAATGCGATGGAGGACGTGCCGCGAAGCGCTGACAAGGCCATAGTAGGGAAGGACAGCAATCTCGATCCGGCCGCTGAGCGGGGCGCAGAATCTGAACTGACATCGGTCACGGCCAAGGATGCGAGGTTTAATGCCGAAACGTCATCAAACCAGTGATCGGGCAGAAGAGCAGTCGCCCATCGGAACCATCGCGAGGCTCCCAGCCGCTCCACCTTCACCGTTTCGGTTTCGCCGACTGCGCGCCGGGACTCAAAACCTCATCTCGGGCATTCCCCTCGCTGTAAAATCCCTTCACAGGTTACCATTGTTCCACCACTGCCGTGCTGCAGCCGTGCTCTGTTTGACAATCGCGTTGCTGACTGCGGCGGTCACCGACGTCGGCTCCGCTTCAGCGCATCGCAACGCGCTCTGGCAGGTTGTGCAGACCTGCGCTCTTGCCGCAGCGCATCTTGGCAGCGCTTTCCCCTGCGAGGAAGTGATCCTGCCCAGGCAGGGCGTGCCTGGATCAGCTCTCATTAAATCACCCCGATACCGGACCGAGTTTCTGTTGACGCCACTTACGGCTGTTGCCGGCCTTGAAAGCCCGTCTGTCCGTTGGCAGGGCAGTTCCCAACTCTGGAATCGGGCATGGAAAGCACGAAGCAAGGTCTCGGCGAGCCTCGGACGTCACCTTCCACGAACGGCCATCGCCATGGCTGTGAATTCCAGGACTGAGCGATCCCAGGATCAGTTCCACATCCATATCGATTGCGTTGCGGTGTCGGTGGAAAAGAAACTTGTCCTGAAGGGGCCGAAGGTGGAAGGTCCGTGGCAGCTTCTCCCTTTGGCTCTGATGGGGAAACGCTATTGGATCAAGGCAGTCGACAAGCCGGATTTGGAAACGACCAACGTAGTCGGCATCATCGCTTCCGGCCTGCCGCAGGCCCGGGGCGCCATGCATCACGTAAATGTCGTCGTCGTTGGCGCCGAACTCGCCGGCGCAAGACCGGGATTTTACATCCTGACCAATTGGGAAAGCTCAGCGGCCGAGCGCCTTTTGGATCACGACTGCACCTCGCGTTGAGCGCCCACGAGGCAACGGGCGAAGCAATGGCCGCACCCGGACACTCGACGGAAGTCTCAAAGCAGTCTTCGCGGAATGGTATCCGGGCATGGCAAACGACAATCCAAGACCCGATCAGCGCAGCAAAGCTGCGTGACCGCCCCACAGTTCCTCATGCTCTCCTATCTGCAGGCCCGCACCGGCTAACGTCGGCTCTTCGACGATCCGATGAAGCGACAGCCCGAGACGAGCTGCGCACCACGCAAAGGAAGTGCAATTGGCTGAAATCGGGTGGAGCGAGGCGGCGATCCTAGGAGTGGTTCAAGGACTGACGGAATTTCTTCCGATCTCCTCAAGCGCGCATTTGCGGATCGTTGGTGAATTCCTGCCACCGGCCGGCGATCCCGGCGCCGCATTTACCGCCATTACGCAGATCGGGACCGAGATCGCGGCCCTGATCTATTTCCGCCATGACATCATCTGCATCATCGCCACATGGCTGCGTTCCCTGGCCGGCCGCCGTGAACGGCTGGACCCGGATGCCCGCATGGGATGGCTGGTGATCATAGGGACCCTGCCGATCGGCATCCTAGGACTATTGCTGAAGAACCTGATCGAAGGTCCGGCCCGCAACCTCTATCTCACGGCAACCATGTTGATCGTCTTCGCGCTGGTTCTCGCGGCCGCCGACCGGCTGGGCGCCAAGCGCAAGGCTTTGCGCGATCTGGGCTGGCGGGACGGCCTTCTGTTCGGCGCCGCCCAGGCGATGGCCCTCATCCCGGGCGTTTCGCGATCGGGAGACACTATAAGCGCCGGACTGCTGATGGCTTACACGCGAGAGGCCGCCGCCAGGTATTCGTTCCTGCTGGCGATACTTGCCGTGCTCGCCTCAGGCTTCTTCCAGCTCTATGCGAGTTGGGGGGCAGACAGTCCGGTCGGCGCCGGTCCGACCGCGCTGGCCACCCTGCTGTCCTTCGCGGTCGGCTATGTCGCGATCGTGGGTTTTCTGAAGCTAGTCTCGACGCGCAGCTACATACCCTTCGTCTATTATCGGATCGGGCTCGGCGCCTCGATATTTCTGCTTCTTGGCGCCGGTCTCCTGTCAGCGTCCTGAGATTATTTCGTGCCGCTGACGAGAATGTTCTGTTGGGATTCGATCGCTTCCCAATGGCCGGAGTTGGATCGCGACTGGCGCTTCAGGTAGGTATATCCGGTGTCCGACCACAGCAGGACCTTCGGCTCCAGATTGTCGAGAATGAAGTCACCGGCGGTCGTGTTGACGCTCAGCATCGCGTGCCCCTCGCCGCTCGACTGCCTGACCACCGTTATCCAAAAGGTTTTGCGGGGGCACGCCCTGTCTCATCAGTTCGCGACGTTTTTCCAGCACGATGTCGTCGCAGTCGCCAAATCCCTTATAGGGATACTCCCATTTCTCATCGACACCGGGTATCTATGTCCGTCATGGCCATGATCGTCGTGTTGGCCCTGTTGTTGATTTCGATCAGCGTCTCACACAAGGAGCGGGTCAGTTCGACGGGCTTCGGGTCGCGCGTGACGATCGAGCAATCATCGCGATAGTTCCGACAGTATTCGTAATGACCGATCGCTGCGTTGTCCGTCCGTTTGTTCGCATGAATGTGAGCTGCCCTGCATTCGCCGAGCATGACCGATGACTTTTGCGATCGCTCGTAGGCGTCAACGTATCCGTAAACCACCGCGTCAAGCCAGTGAGCGACATGGAACACAATGGAGTTCCAGAATATTGGTCCTATCCTGACGATAATCTGGGTGATTGCGAGGATTATGCACTGGAAAATCGGCGAACGCTGATGCGAAAGGCCTTCGCGTCTCCAGTCTGCTCTTGACGGCAGTGCGCAAGTCCGATGGCGAAGGGCACGCTGTATTGGCGGTTCGAACCGACAAGGGCGATTTCATTCTCGATAATCTGACCAATAGGGTTCGTCCCTGGTACGAGACGAACTATCACTACCTGAAGCGCCAAGCGGAATACAACACGAGACGGTGGGTTTCCATCTTAAGCGAAGACAATCTTCTCGTCGGCGCGCTTAGGTAACGCGATGCCGAACATTTTTTCCAGCGTCCTTGCATCCGAACACCTTGCCGGCTCGCAAAACCTCCGCCTCTCTGTTATAGGCTCGAAAGCACACTGCCATGACCATATGACGGCACACCCTGCATCCCTTCACGGAGCCGGAGGCTGCCAACGGAGCCTCATGCCAACAGCCAAGCTGCAGCCCTTTTTGATGACGGTGACGATCGTTGCACCTTGTGTCGGAACGGCCCCAGCCGTGGCGCAGACTGTCACAGTCGTCCCGACGGGCAATCGTCTTGCCGAGCAACCGGTGATCCCAAGAGCGTCCGCGCTTCGTTCCAAGGCATTCAACACGACGTACGAGGAGAAGTATCGGGCCATAACCGCCTTGATACGGGACGACCGCAAGCTCGTCGGCAAGATCAGGAAGGCGGCGCTCGCCTATGGCATCGATCCGATCCACATCGTCGCGGCTCTCGTCGGAGAGCACACCTACAATATCAGCGTGGTCGACTCGGTTCAGACCTATTACGTCAAGGCGCTCGCCTATGCCGATCTGAAGTTCTCCTTCAGCTACAGGGGCACTCCGGTCCAGTCATTCGTCCAGCGGCCCGAATTCGCATCCTGCGCTTCTCTCGAAAGCAGCGCGCTGATTTGGAGCTGCCGTGACCAGGTCTGGGAAGAGACATTCCGGGGTCGCAAGGTCGATGGCGTCGACTACGAACCCATCACGTTCCAGCGGGCCTTCTTCCAACCCTTCTATGCGGGGCAGACCTTCGGCCTGGGACAGATAAGCCCGCTTGCAGCCCTGCAGGTCACAGACATGGTCAGCCGGGTCAGCAAGCTTCCCCGATTGTCGCCCGATCGCCCGCAGGCGATCTATCGCGACGTCATGGATCCTGATCGCAGTCTTGTTTACATCGCCGCGATCATCCGGGATTCGATCGATGCCTATCGGGAACAGGGGTTCGATATATCCGGTAATCCCGGAATCACCGCCACGCTCTACAATGTTGGCCAGCCGCGCAGACGTGCACGTGAGTTGAGGCAAGCCGTGACCGACAAGACCGGCCGCACCCTGCCCGTCGAGAACTATTACGGCTGGCTCATCAACGACAGGCTCGAAGAACTCAAGGCGCTTCTCACCGATGGCACGAAATGATCGTGGTTGGTGGCCGGACACTCGCGAACCTGCGTCGGATGGCAGGACAGATTTATGCCGGAAAAGCTGGCTGTCATGAGACCAATTCCGCTTGCATTTGGCGAACATCTATCGACATCAGATGGAAGCAAACAGTGCACTCAAGCGAACTCATAAAGCGCGCCGGAATTGCCGGTCGCGTGCAAGATGGCCAAGCGAGGTATCGTGTGTCGATTACCATGCGGCTCCAAACTGAGAATGGCTTACCCAGCGCGACGTTCTGAAAATCACATATTTGAAAGACAAGGTGGCGTTTGGCATGCGCCTCTACGGCTTGACTGACTGAGGGGGTGACATCGCCATGCTTGATCCGATCGTGAATTTCTTCACCCGGATTTTCCAGTGGATCGGCCGCGGCATCGGCTTAGCCATCGGCGTCATCCTGTGGCCGTTCGTGTGGGCCGGGCGTTGGTATACGCAGCGCGGCTGGATCCTGAAGGCAGTGGTCGGCCTGGCGCTGCTGATGCTGATCGGCCTCTACGCCAATTTCTTCTACGCCACCCAGTGGTGGAACAATTTCAACCCGAACTATCCCGACACCTATATATTCGAGAAGCGCAACCTGTCGGCCGGCGAGCAGGTCGCCGCCGGTGCCAGCACCGACGCCGCCAGGACCTGTGGCAATTCGGCGATCGCCCAGTTGGCGGCCGACCTGACCGACTTCAACGTCAACCAGAATGCCTGGGTGTCGTCGATGATCCTCTACAAGCTCGGCCTGTTCGGCATCGACTGGGACCACACGCCGTTCATGGACAACAAGGCGTCGTTCCAGCGCGGCATCAACCAGGCGGTGCGGCGCACGGCGACCGAGCTTGCCGACAATCTCGGCCGCGTGCGCACCACCTCGCAGATCGACGCCGACCTGCAGGACGCGCGCGGCAATCTGCAGTTCGATGAGGAAACCTGGTATTTCGGCCTGAACCCGTTCGGGCCGAAGACGCCGACGCCGAGCTACTATCGCGACGCGGTGCGCAAGCTGCGCGCCTTCAACGCCCGGCTGGAAACCTGCCAGACGGTGTTCGATGCCCGCGCTGACAATCTCAAGCAGTATATCGACCGCATCTCGTCCGACATCGGTTCGACCTCGGCGATCCTCAAGGAGCGCGCTGAGCACTACAACAATGGCTGGTTCGATTTCCGCGCCGACGATCGCTTCTGGTTCGCCTATGGCCAGCTCTATGCCTATTACGGGCTGATGAAAGGCGCCGAGGCCGATTTCGAGGACGTGATCAACGAAAAGCACCTGCAGAGCCTGTGGGACACGATGGACTCGCAGTTCGTCTCGGCGCTGCGCATCCAGCCCTTCATCATCGCCAATGGCCGCGAGGATGGCTGGCTGTTGCCGAATCACCTAACGACAATTGGCTTCTACATGTTGCGCGTGCGCTCGAACCTGGTCGAGATCAGCAACGTTCTTGCGCAGTAACTCGGTGGATGAAGCGCTCGAGGGCATCGAGGCATTGGGACCGGTAACTTCTCTGGGGTGAGCGCGGCCACGATTTGTTAGCGCCGACTGGGCCATCACCGTTACTTTGTTTAAGGCGGCGGCGATGGCGGTGGAATGGACGATCACGATCGAGAGCAGGAACGAATTCGGCGATGTCGAAACGAGGTCCGGATCGACAAAAGCGATGAGCGTCCGCGTGGCGGAGACCTTGACCTGTCGATCAAAGATGGCAAGAAGATCATGGCCGCCCTGCAAACAGTGGTCGCGACCTAGGAGGCGAAAACCTACACCCTGTTTCGACGGGTCTGTCCGGATTGCCACAATTTTCGGCCGGTCAAGGACTATACGACGCGTCGAATTCAAACGGTGTTCGGCACAGTGGAGGTTCGCAATCCCCGCTGGGTGTTGTGCCGGGATTGCCATCCAGGGATGGACGCCGCATCCAATGGTATCGAGGTTCCCGACCTGTTGAGGGAAGTGCATGAATGGACCGGCTTTGCGGATACCTTCACGCATGTTCGCACCGGCGACGTCCCAAGAGATGTCTCGGCCATGCTGGCCGGCGTACTGGCGGATGCGACCAACCTTGGTCCGAAACGGATGGCCAGCGCGTCCAAAGGCATCAGCGCTCACCAGATCAGTTGGATGAGAACCTTCCATGCACGGTCGGAGACCTACCGCGCGGCGCAGGCCTGCGTGACGGACGCCCACACCCGCCATCCGCATTCTCGCCTTTGGGGCAATGGCACGACGTCATCATCTGACGGCCAATTCTTCCGCGCGAGCGACCGAGCCGCAAAGCGCGGCGACATCAATCTGCATTACGGCAGCGAACCCGGCTCAAAGTTCTACAGCCACCTTTCCGATCAGTACGGCTACTTTGTAAGCGTCACGAGCACCGCACGACTGTCCTTGCTTGACAGAGGCAGGATTCAGATGCGGGCCGCTTTGACCCGCTTGGGCATG
>NZ_JAMYME010000050.1:0-42891 GCF_040318345.1 Mesorhizobium sp. M1169
GTAGGGCAGTAGGGCAGTAGGGCAGTAGGGCAGTAGGGCAGTAGGGCAGTAGGGCAGTAGGGCAGTAGGGCAGTAGGGCAGTAGGCTATCGCTTCGGGAGCGCGCTTCTCTACAATTCACCTACTGCCGTACTGCCTTACTCCCCTATTCCCCTAACTATCTGCTCCGCCGCCGCTCCGATGCCGGCTGGAACGCCACGCGGGCGTGGTACTTGCAGTAGGGGCCGGTTTCGGCGGCGTCGTTGCCGCAGAAATGGAAGTCTTCCGAAAGCGGATCGCCGTTCGGCCATTTGCAAGTGCGCTCGTTGAGTTCGACAAGTTGCAGATGCCGTGAGATCGGCACGACGACGTTCTCGACCGGGCGGATATAGTGGCGCGCCACCGGTTCGGCATCGAACTGCGCCTTGAGCGCGGTCGCACCGATCGACATCGAGGTGGTGGCATGGCGCGTGGCGCTTGCTGCCCGGGACACCGATTTCTGGATCGTCGATCCCTGCACCGTCTTCTTCTGGCGTGCCGGTGAGGCGGTCGTGCGTCCGCGACCGGACAGTTTCAGCCGGTGCACTTTGCCGATGACCGCATTGCGGCTGACCCCGCCAAGCTGTGCGGCGATCTGGCTGGCGCTGAGGCCCTCCGACCACAATTTTCTGAGAAGTTCGACTCGCTCGTCAGTCCAGTTCATGAGACCGCGCTCCTGCTGAAACGTGCGGCAATCGGAATCCATTCCCGACCCGGCTTCTGCCGGGCAGACACCACATGTATCGGGTGATTAGGTCCGCCGCACGAAATCTAGTTATTTCTCTGCTACAATTACCTTATGCGCTGACTCGGTGACAAGAGTCCCAAGGCCAACACGAATCGGTTTTTTCGGTTTTCCCCAACTTGCCCGGTCGCTTAGGAGCCGGCGTTATGCTGGGGGGCTTGCCGCGCGACCTTGCGCGACCTTTTCGTTGACTTCACGGCCGAAAAACACGATAAGCCACAAGGGCCGCCGCTTTGGCGGCTTTTTGATTTTTCCGGTTCCGGAGACGCATATAATGAGCGGTTCGGCGCTTTTCGAGACCTTTGTTCGCGCACCCCTGGCTTTCGACCACGGTGAAGGCACCTGGCTGGTCACCGACAAGGGCGAGCGATATCTCGATTTCGCCGGCGGCATCGCCGTGAATTCGTTGGGCTACAGCCATCCGCATCTGGTCGCGGCCCTCACCGAGCAGGCCGCCAAGCTCTGGCACGTCTCCAATCTGTACGAGATTCCGGGACAGAGCCGGCTCGGCGAGCGGCTGGCCGACGCAAGCTTCGCCGACAAGGTGTTCTTCACCAATTCCGGCGCAGAGGCGCTCGAATGCGCCATCAAGACGGCGCGGCGCTACCACTTCGTCAAGGGCCATCCCGAGCGCTACCGCACAACCACCTTCGAAGGCGCCTTCCACGGCCGCACCCTGGCGACCATCGCCGCCGGCGGTCAGTACAAGTATCTGGAAGGTTTCGGCCCCAAGGTCGACGGCTTCGACCAGGTCGGTTTCGACGATGTGGATGCCGCCGAGAAGGCGATCACGCCTGAAACCGCGGCGATCCTGGTCGAGCCGGTGCAAGGCGAGGGCGGCATCAGGCAAGTGCCGACGCAATCGCTGAAGCGGCTCAGGCAGCTCTGCGATCAGCACGGACTGCTCCTGATTTTCGACGAGGTCCAATGCGGCGTCGGCCGCACCGGAAAGCTGTTCGCGCATGAGTGGGCGGGTGTCACACCCGACCTCATGGCGGTGGCCAAAGGCATCGGCGGCGGCTTCCCGATGGGTGCCTGCCTCGCCACCGACGAGGCAGCGGTCGGCATGACCGCTGGCGTGCACGGCACCACCTTCGGCGGCAATCCGCTGGCAATGGCGGTCGGCAACGCCGTGCTCGACGTGGTGCTGGAAGACGGCTTTCTCGAAGACGTCCGGCGCAAGGCACTGCTGTTGAAGCAGGGGCTCGCCGGTGTCGCCGACGAATTTCCGGATGTTATCGAAAGCATCAGGGGCACCGGCCTGATGCTCGGGCTTAAATGCGCGATGCCCAACACCAAGGTCACGGTGGCACTGCGTGACCAGCATCTCTTGACGGTTCCGGCCGGCGACAACGTTATCCGCCTGCTGCCGCCTCTCACCGTCACCGACGCCGAGATCCACGAAGCGCTCGAGCGCATTCGTGCCGGCGCCAAGAGCCTGGCAGATGCCATCGTCGCTGCCGCTGCGAAGTAATCCTGGAATTCCTGATGTCCCTTCGCCATTTCACCGATCTTTCCGCCGTTTCCGAAGGCGATCTGCGCTTCATGCTCGACGACGCAGCGGTGCGAAAGGCAAGGCTCAAGGCCGGCGAACGCAGCAAGCCGCTCGAAGGCAAGGTGCTGGCGATGATCTTCGACAAGCCGTCGACGCGCACGCGCGTGTCGTTCGACGTCGGTATGCGGCAGTTGGGTGGCGAGACGATCATGCTGACCGGCACCGAGATGCAGCTTGGCCGCTCGGAGACCATTGCCGACACGGCCAAGGTGCTGTCGCGCTATGTCGATGCCATCATGATCCGCACCACCTCGCATGACCGGCTGCTGGAACTGATGGAAAACGCTACGGTCCCCGTCATTAACGGGCTGACCGACGAGACCCATCCCTGCCAGCTGATGGCCGACATCATGACCTTCGAAGAGCACCGCGGTCCGGTGGCCGGTAAAACGATCGCTTGGACCGGCGACGGCAACAACGTGCTGCATTCGCTGCTGGAGGCATCCGCGCGGTTCCATTTCAAGCTGAATGTCGCCGTGCCCGAGGGCAGCGAACCGGCCCAGAAGCATGTCGACTGGTCGAAAGCCAATGGCGGCAAGCTGAAATTCACCCGTTCGCCCGAGGAGGCCGTTCACGAGGCCGACTGCATCGTCACCGACTGCTGGGTGTCGATGGGCCAGGAGCACCGTGCCCGCGGCCACAATGTCTTCCTGCCCTATCAGGTCAATGCGGCACTGATGGCGAAAGCCAAGCCGGATGCGCTGTTCATGCACTGTCTGCCGGCGCATCGCGGTGAGGAGGTTACCGACGAGGTCATCGACGGACCGCATTCGGTGGTGTTCGATGAGGCCGAGAACCGGCTCCATGCCCAGAAGGCGGTCTTGGCCTGGTGCCTGGGCGCTTGATACGAGCCGCGGTGATCCGGGCCGGCCTGATCTGCGCCGCCTTGATCTGGGCCGCCTTGATCCGGGAGTTGGTGGTGCCTATCTCAGGCGCATCACGCAAATCGAGCGCGTCTCGTCGCATGCACCCCGGAGGGCGGCATCGCCGCGCCCCGGAGCTTTGTCATGTTGGAAACTCATCAATTGGCTGAACATAAACCCAAGCTCGGCGAATTCGGCTACGCCGGCGACGACCATGTCGTGCCGTTCGAGGTCGGCCCGCTCGACGTGCGCGGTCGCACCGTCCAGCTCGGGCCGATGCTCGATGCTATTCTCAGCCGTCACGACTATCCCGAGCCGGTCGCCCGGCTCCTGGCTGAAGCCTGTGTGTTGACGGTATTGCTCGGAACTTCGCTGAAGTTCGAGGGCAAGTTCATTCTGCAGACCCGCACCGACGGGCCGGTCGACATGCTGGTCGCGGATTTCTCCACGCCGCACGCGCTGCGCGCTTATGCCCGCTTCGATGCCGACCGGCTGCAGGCTTTGACTTCTGCCGGCGAGACGTCACCGCAGACGCTGCTCGGCAGCGGCGTCCTGGCGCTGACCATCGACCAGGGCGCTCACACACAACGCTACCAGGGCATCGTCCAACTCGACGGCGTCACACTGGAAGATGCCGCACGCACTTATTTCCGCCAGTCGGAGCAGATTCCGACCGACCTCCGGCTTTCGGTTGCCAAGCTTCTGACGCCGGGCGTCGGCGGTGCTCGCGAGCAATGGCGGGCCGGTGGCCTGCTGGCACAATTCCTGCCGCAGTCGGCGGAGCGCATGCGCGTACCCGACCTTCCCGGTGGCGACGGCGATCCGCGCGAGGAAATCCACGACCCGACCGACAATTCCTGGCAGGAGCTGCTGGCGCTGCTTGGTACTATTGAACCGACCGAGCTGATCGATCCGACGATCGGCGCCGAACGGCTGCTTTACCGGCTTTTCCACGAGCATGGCGTCCGCGTGTTCGGCGGGGTGCCGGTCGCCGACCAGTGCTCATGCTCGAGGGAGAAGATCCACGGCATCCTCGAAGGCTTTTCCGCCGAGGAGATCAGGGACAGCACCGAGGATGGCAGCATTCACGTCGCCTGCGAATTCTGCTCGAAGCAATATGACTTCGACCCGGCGGAGTTTGCAGCGGCCGGATGACCGCCGTCAATTGACGGTGCGCCGCATTCCCGGCAAGTCGAGCGAGAAGGCGGGGATGGCGACGTCGAACGTCTCGCCCCGCCTGTTGCGCATGGTGTAGTGCCCGACCATGATGCCGGACGGCGTCGAGAGCGGGCATCCAGACGTATACTGATAGCTGTCGCCGGGGTTGAGTCCGGGTTGCTCGCCGACGACCCCGGGGCCGCGCACTTCCTCGACCTTGCCGGTGCCGTCGGTAATGTGCCAGTAGCGCGACAGAAGCTGCACGAACTCATCCGACTGATTGTCGATGGTCACCTGATATCCCCAGACATAGCGGTTTTGCGGAGGGTCGGAGTGATCCTCCAGATAGAACGGCCTGACCTGCACTTCGATGTTGCGGGTGACGGCGCTGTACATAAACTGCTCCAAAGCAATGTAGATGGAACTTTCGACGCTCAGCGCAGTTTGATCAACGATGCGCGTCATCTCCTTGCCCGATTCGAGCGCAGGTGCCGAAAAACAATGTCATTTAAGTGACACATGACAATGATGGTGTGCAGGCTTGTGCCGGGCGACTCAGCGTTCTGTCGAATTGTTGAAAACGGCCGTCATGCGGCCGGCACTTCTGGAGTGACCAGATCTCGATGGAACCGACATTCGCAGCCGCTCTCCTTTCCATAGCCCTCCTTCTTTCAAATCTCGCCAGCATCCTGTTAGCTTCGCTGAAGCTGAAGCGACCAGCCAGGATCGCACCGCCCGCCGCCAACGCGCCGCCGGTATCGATCGTCATCCCGGCGCGCGGCGTCGAGCCGTTTGCCGAAGAGACGCTGGAGCGCGCCTTCTTACTCGACTGGCCGCGCTACGAACTCATCTTCTGCGTTGCCCATGCCGACGACCCGGTGGTCAAGCCGATCACCGCCGCAATGGCGCGCTTTCCAGCTATTCGCGCCCGCCTTCTAGTCGGTGACGACCGCATCAGCGGCAATCCAAAACTCAACAATTGCGTGAAAGGTTGGGAAGCGGCGCATTATAGCTGGGTCATCCTTGCAGATTCCAACGTGCTTATGCCGAGCGACTACGTCCAGCACCTGATGGCGGCGTGGCGGCACGACACCGGCCTCGTCTGCTCGACGCCGATCGGCTCGCGGCCGGACGGCTTCTGGGGGGAGGTCGAATGCGCCTTTCTCAACACGCTGCAGGCACGCTGGCAGTACGCCGGAGAGGCGCTCGGCCTCGGCTTCGCGCAAGGCAAGAGCATGTTGTGGAATAAGCCGATGCTCGACGCCAATGGCGGCATCGGCGCGCTTGCCGCCGAGATCGCCGAGGACGCCGCCGCGACCAAGCTGGTCAACGGGCTCGGACTGCGGGTCAATCTTGTCGCCTCGCCCTTTGAACAGCCGCTCGGCCGGCGCACGTTTGGCGAGATCTGGTCGCGGCAGGCGCGCTGGGCGCGGCTGCGCCGCGTCACCTTCGCGCTGTTCTTCGCCCCCGAGATCCTGATCGGCGCAGCGCCGCCGCTGGTGCTTGCGCTGATCGCGGCGGCTGACGCCGGCGTCAGCCTGCCGGCAACCGCCATCGCCGTGCTGGTCGCGGCCTACCTGCCGGAATGCGCCTTGGCCTCGGCCAAGGGATGGCACCTGTCGCTGCGCACCATCCTGGCGATGATGGCGCGAGACCTGATGCTTCCCGCCATTTGGGCGCGCGGATGGCTGAGCGGCGCCGTCGACTGGCGCGGCAATGTGATGACTATCCAGACCAAGGCCGTCGTGGAGCTGGAAGAGACCCCGTCCGGCGCCTGATCGGCGCGTCCCCGCTCGCCTCTGTTCGGCCAGCCCTTATCCGGCAACTCTCAGTGCCTGCTCGATGTCTTCGAGCAGGTCGTCGGCATCCTCAAGGCCAACTGACAGCCTGAGCGTTCCCGGTCCGATGCCGAGCTCGGCGCGGGCCTCATCGGTCAAGTTCTTGTGCGTCGTCGTGGCCGGATGGGTGATCAGGCTCTTGGCGTCGCCGAGATTGTTGGAAATGAGCACGACGTCGAGTGCGTTCTGGAAGGCAAAGGCGGCCTGCTTGCCGCCCTTCACATCCAGGCAGATCAGCGTCGAGCCACCCGACATCTGCTTCTTGACCACGGCCGCTTGCGGGTGGTCGGCGCGGCCGGGATAGATGATGCGGGCGATTTGCGGGTGCTCGGCCAGGAAATCCGCGATGCGGCCGGCACTTTCCGTCTGCTGGCGTACGCGTAGCGGCAGCGTCTCCAGGCCTTTCAACAGGGTCCAGGCATTGAAGGGCGAAAGGCTCGGGCCGGTGTGACGGAAATAGTCATGCAGGTTCTCGTCGATCCATTTCTTGTCCGACAGAACGATGCCGCCAAGACAGCGCCCCTGGCCGTCAATATGCTTCGTGGCCGAATAGACGACGATGTGGGCGCCGAGCTGCAGGGGTTTCTGCTGCAAGGGCGTAGCGAAGACATTGTCGACGATCAGCCTGGCGCCGATCGAATTGGCAAGTGCCGCGACGGCGGCAATGTCGACTACCTCCAGCGTTGGATTGGTAGGGCTTTCCAGGAAAAACAGTTTGGTGTTGGGCTTGACCGCCTTTTCCCAATTGGCGATGTCGGTGCCGTCGACCAGCGTTGCCTCAATGCCGTATTTCGGCGCCAGCGTCTCGACCACCCAGCGGCAGGAGCCGAACAGCGCGCGCGCCGCCACGATATGGTCGCCCGCCTTGGCGCTGCACAGCAGTGCTGCCGTCACCGCCGCCATGCCGGATGCCGTGGCGCGCGCGTCTTCGGCTCCTTCCAGCGCGCACATGCGTTTCTCAAACATGTCGACCGTCGGATTGGCATAGCGCGAATAGATGAAGCCCGGCTCCTCGCCCTTGAAGCGGGCCTCCGCCGCTTGCGCCGTCTCGTAGACATAGCCTTGGGTGAGATACATCGCCTCGGAGGTCTCGCCGAAGCCGGAACGCAGCGTTCCGGCATGCACGAGTGCGGTCTGAGGCTTCCAGTCGCGCTTCTTGGTCATCATTCCATCCAAACACCAAAATTGGTCCAAACAACAAAAAACCGGTCGCGAAAGTCGCAACCGGTCCATATGGCCTTGCGGCCCGACGGTCCTTTAGCGACTTGTTTAACGTGGCTGCAAGCCGACCGGCCAAATCACCACGGGATAACGAGCTTTAGACCCGCGCCACGCTTGCGTCAATTGCCGGCATGATTAAGAGGGTTGTACCAAGCAGGTGCCAAAGGCGTCCACGGTCGGACCTGCGACAGAACAAGACCTCGCCCGGCGTTCGAACGGAGCCAGACCCTTGCGGCACACAGGCATTCTTCCCGATCGGGATATTTCCACGCTGTTCCAGACGGGCGCGCTGAAATCGCCGCGCACGCTCGATGCCGATCAGATCCAGCCGGCCAGCCTTGACCTCAGGCTCGGCGACAAGGCCTGGCGGGTGCGCGCTTCCTTCTTGCCCGGCCCGGACCACAGGGTTGTCGACAAGCTCGACCGGCTGAAGCTGCACGAGATCAACCTCGCCGAAGGTGCCGTGCTGGAAACCGGCTGCGTCTACATCGTGCCGCTGCTCGAAAGCCTGGCGCTGCCCGCCCATATTTCCGCCTCCGCCAACCCGAAAAGCTCGACCGGACGGCTCGATATCTTCACCCGGGTAATGACCGACCGTGGCCACGAGTTCGACAAGATCGCCGCCGGCTATGAAGGCCCGCTCTATCTGGAGGTCAGCCCGCGCACTTTTCCGATCGTCGTGCGCACCGGCTCGCGGCTGTCGCAGATCAGGTTCCGCACCGGCAATGCGCTCTTGTCGGAAAGCGAGCTGCACGACCTGCACCGCGCCGAGATGCTGGTCGCCACCGAACCACCCAACATCTCAGGCGGCGGCATCGCGCTGTCGATCGACCTCGACGGCGACAAGGATGGGCTTGTCGGCTATCGCGGCAAGCACCACACCGGCCTGGTCGACGTCGACAAGCGCGCCGCGCAGGATGTCGTCGATTTCTGGGAGCCGCTCTACAAGAGCGGTGCCGGCGAGCTGGTGCTCGATCCGGACGAATTCTATATTCTGGTGTCGCGCGAGGCGGTGCATGTGCCGCCACTCTACGCCGCCGAAATGACGCCTTTCGACCCGCTGGTCGGCGAATTCCGCGTCCACTATGCCGGCTTCTTCGATCCGGGTTTCGGCCATTCGGCGTCGGGCGGCACCGGCAGCCGGGCGGTACTCGAGGTGCGCAGCCATGAAGTGCCGTTCATCCTCGACCACGGCCAGATCGTCGGACGGCTGGTCTACGAGCACATGCTGAAACGGCCGCGGGCGCTCTACGGCACTGATCTCGGCTCGAACTATCAGGCGCAGGGCCTGAAACTGTCCAAGCATTTCCGCGCCGCCCGCTGAGCTTGTTCGCAATTCCGTCAGCCGCGAAACAGATATTCTTTCGCGGCGCCAAGGCAGCCATGAAACTGACCGATAAAGAGCAGTTCTCGCACTGCCAATCGCTTCTTCCCCCAAAATCCTCTGGTTTGCTTCTCGTCGTCAAGTGAGGCGCTTGAGCTGGACTGCAAGGGGAACAACTGCTTGTCGATACATCCCAGCACATGGGCTCTGGCGGAGTCGACACCGCAGGCTCTGCCATTGTCGTTCAGTCTGTCAGCGCGGAGTGCGGACGTCATGCGATCCGCGTTGCGCATCAGAAAGCTCACTTGCGATTTCGAATAGCCGGTGGCCAGAAGCCGGTTAGTCATCGACATCCGGGCCTCGCGATAGGATTTTGCGCTGCATTGTCCGGCGCTGTAAGCCGCTGGGGAGAAATAGGCGAGGAACAGGACTAAACTTACGAACACAGTGCCAATCCGCAGGCCGTTCATTTCTCGCCCCTGAATTATGTCACCAGTTTACAACGCCTTCACCGCCACCTTCACCGGCTGCTCGATTTCAAGCGGGTTGCGCAAAGGCAGGCCGAAATCCTGCGCCTCGATTTCGAATACGTCGCCGGCCTCGGTCCTGATGCCGTCGGCGAAGGACAGCGTCGCCGTGCCGAACATGTGCACATGCACGTCGCCCGGCTGGCGGAAGGCTGAGTATTTGAAGTGGTGATGCTCGAGATTGCCAATGGTGTGCGACATGTTCGCCTCGCCCGACAGGAACGGCTTTTCCCAAAGCAGCTTGCCGTCGCGCAGGATGCGCGAAGTGCCGCGGATATCGGACGGCAGATCGCCGATCAGGATCTCCGGCCCGAACGAAGCATTGCGCAGCTTGGAATGGGCAAGGAAGAGATAGTTCACACGCTCGGTGACATGGTCGGAAAACTCGTTAGACAGCGTGAAGCCGACGCGGAACGGGGCGCCGTCGTCGCCGATCACATAGATACCGGCGATTTCCGGCTCCTCGCCGGCATCCTGGGCGAAGGCCGGCGACATAAGCGCCGCCCCGGGCGCCACCGCCATGGTGCCGTTGCCCTTGTAGAACCATTCCGGCTGCACGCCGATGTGGCCCTTCGCCGGCTTGCCGCCCTCAAGCCCCATGCGGAACATCTTCATTGAATCGGTCAGCTGTTCCTCGCCGTCCGTGCTGAGCTTCTTGTGCATGGAATCGCGGGTCGCGGCGGAGCCGAGATGCGTCAGCCCGGTGCCGGTGAGATGGAGATGCGCCGGATCGGGATGGTTGATCGGCGACAGCAGCCGGCCCTTCTTGTAGGCTGCGTCGAGATCGACGGTTTCGCCGAAGCCCTTGCGCTCGATCAGGGCGACAAGCCCGCTGCCGGTACGCGCGGCTTCCATCGCCAGCGAATAGACGCTGCGGGCGCCGTTGATGACGCGGGTCTTGCCGCCGTTGCGGGCAACGACGCGGATCGTCTCGGCGTCGTCGAGGATTTGTGAGATCAGCATGGTAACCCTCTCTGAATTGTGGGCTGGCCTGCCCTTTCTCGGCAAACCCTACCCTGCGCGGCCCGGACCCTGTCCGCGCCTCGGTTGAAATTCTTCGTCCGGATTGCGCTCGCGGATCAGGTCCCTCGGGGGACTTCTTTGCGCCGCCCGGCAGCTTGCAATGTGACCCGTATGCCTCCTGGTTGCCTCTCAAGCCTTGTTCTTGTTGTAGACGTCGAAGACGACGGCGCCGAGCAGCACCAGGCCTTTGACCACCTGCTGCCAATCGACATTGACGCCCATGATCGACATGCCGTTGTTCATGACGCCCATGATGAAGCCGCCGACCACCGCGCCGATCACCTGGCCGACGCCGCCCATCGCCGAAGCGCCACCGATGAACACCGCGGCGATGACGTCGAGCTCGCTGCCGAGGCCGGCCGCCGGCACAGCCTGCCCCAGGCGCGCTGCGATAATCAGGCCGCCGAGTGCCGACAGCACGCCCATATTGATGAACACCATCAACGTCAGCCGTTCGGTCTTGATGCCCGATAGCTGGGCTGCCTTGGCATTGCCGCCCATCGCATAGATGCGACGGCCGATCGTCATGCGTTTGGTAACGAAGACGAACAACGCGATCAGCACGCCCATCACCATGAGAACGATGGGGAGGCCCCTATAGGTGGCGAATTGGTAGACGAGAAACAGCGCCAGCGCGCTGATCACCAGCGTCTTGACGACGAACAGCGAGAAGGGCTCGGCTTCGTAGCCATGCTTCTCGCGGGTGCGCCGTGCCCTGAGCCCGAAATAGGCATAGGCGAGCACGGCGACGAGGCCGATCACGATCGTCGTCAGGTGCAGCGTCAGGCCGCTGCCGACAATGGTTTTGCCGGCGGCGTTCACGGTTGGCGGTATCAGGGTCAATGGGCCGATCAGGTCCGGAATGAAGCCGGAACTGAGCGCCTTGAAGCCGACGGGAAGCGGCCCTACGGAAGACCCGCCACCCAGCAGCGCCTGGCAGATGCCGCGGAAGATCAGCATGCCCGCCAGCGTGACGATAAAGCTCGGTATTCGGTGATAGGCAATCCAGTAGCCTTGTGCCGCGCCGATCGCACCACCGACGATCAGGCAGATGATCGACACCACCAGCGGATTGCTCAATGGGCCAAGCGGCCAGATGACCATCATCATCGCCGCCAGTGCGCCGATGAAGCCGGCGACGGAGCCGACGCTGAGATCGATGTGACCCGAAACGATCACCAGAAGCATGCCCAGCGCCATCACGATGATGAAGCTGTTCTGCTGCACGAGATTGCTGAGGTTCACCGGCTTGAACAGCGTTCCGGACGTGGTGAACTGGAAGAACACCATGATTGCGATCAACGCCAGCACCAACCCGTATTCGCGCAGGTTGGTGACCAGCGCCGAGACGGCAATGCGAGGTCCCTGTTGTAGATCCTGGGCAACGCCGGTCTGCGGCCCGGGAGCGCTTTCGGTGCTCATGATGCTTTTCCTTCTCCGCGGACGATGGCGCGCATTATCTTTTCCTGGCTGGCGTCGCTTGCCGCCATTTCGCCGACGATGCGTCCTTCGTTCATGACGTAGATGCGGTCGGTGATGCCGAGCAGTTCGGGCATTTCCGACGAGATGACGATGATTGCCTTACCCTCGGAGGCGAGACGCGCGATGATCGTATAGATTTCATACTTGGCGCCGACGTCGATACCGCGTGTCGGCTCGTCGAGGATCAGCACTTCCGGATTGGCGAACAGCCATTTCGACAGCACCACCTTCTGCTGATTGCCGCCAGAAAGGTTGCCGGTCATCTGGTAGACGCTCGAGGCGCGGATATTGGTCCTGCCGCGATAATCGTTGGCGACCGAAAGCTCGCGCAAATCGTCGATCACGCCGTGGCGCGACACGCCGGGCAGGTTGGCCAGAGTGATGTTGTGCTTGATGTGGTCGATCAGGTTGAGCCCGTAGGTCTTGCGGTCCTCGGTAACGTAGGCGATGCCGTGTTCCACCGCCTTGCTCACCGAAGAGACGTCGATCGGCTTGCCGTTGAGGAACACCTCGCCGGTGATGCGACGGCCATAGGACCGGCCGAACAGGCTCATGGCAAACTCGGTCCGGCCGGCACCCATCAGCCCGGCAATGCCGACCACTTCGCCCTTGCGGGCGTTGAGGTTGATACCCTTGATGACCTGCCGCTCGGCATGGATGGGGTGGTAGACCGACCAGTTTTTCACTTCGAGAACGGTCTCGCCGATCTTCGGCTCGCGCGGCGGATAGCGGTCGTCGAGCGAACGGCCGACCATTGAGGTAATGATGCGGTCCTCCGAGATGTCCTTCTTGGCCAGCGTCTCGATGGTCCGCCCGTCACGGATGATGGTGACCTTGTCGGCGACCCGGTTCACCTCGTTGAGCTTGTGCGA
This sequence comes from Mesorhizobium sp. M1169, assembly GCF_040318345.1. Lineage (NCBI taxonomy): Bacteria > Pseudomonadati > Pseudomonadota > Alphaproteobacteria > Hyphomicrobiales > Phyllobacteriaceae > Mesorhizobium > Mesorhizobium sp. M1169. The sequence goes on from NZ_JAMYME010000050.1 coordinate 12,626, forward strand.
GATCAGGATCGAAGTGATGCCTTGCCGCTTGAATTCGAGCAGCAGATCGAGCAGCGCCTGGCTGTCCTTTTCGGACAGACTCGCGGTCGGCTCATCGAGAATGAGCAACTTCACTTCCTTGCTGAGCGCCTTGGCGATCTCGACCAGCTGCTGCTTGCCGACGCCGATATTGGTGATCAGCGTGTTGGGGTCTTCCTTGAGGCCGACCTTCTTGAGCAGGGCACTGGTGCGCGCCTCATTGGCATTCCAGTCGATGACGCCGTATCTGGCGTGCTCGTTGCCGAGAAAGATGTTTTCGGCGATCGACAGCATCGGCACCAGCGCAAGCTCCTGGTGGATGATGACGATGCCCTTGCGCTCGCTGTCATGGATGCCTTTGAAATGGCACTCATCGCCGCGATAGATGATCTGGCCGTCATAGGTTCCGGACGGATATACACCCGACAGCACCTTCATCAGCGTCGACTTGCCGGCGCCGTTCTCGCCGACCACGGCATGGATCTCGCCTTCCTCGACTATGAGCTTGACGTTCGACAGCGCCTTGACGCCGGGAAACGTCTTGGTGATGTCGCGCATCTCCAAAATCGTCGATGCCATTGAGAATACCACTCCTGCGAGGTCCGCAAACAATACCGGGCTGGCTCGCCAACGAAAAGGGGCCCTGCCTGCGCAGGACCCCAGGCTTTGTAACCGCGATTACTTCAGCTCTTCGGCCTTGATGTAGCCGGAATCGACCACCAGGGCCTGATAGTTCGACTTGTCGACGTCGTGCGGTGTCAACAGGATCGAGGGAACGACCTTGACGTCGTTGTTGTAGGTCGTGGTGTCGAGGCCTTCCGGCTTGCCGCCCGAGAGCACCTTGTCGACGAGTTCGACCGTCGCCTTGGCGAGTTCGCGGGTGTCCTTGAACACGGTCGAATACTGTTCGCCGGCGATGATCGCCTTGACCGAAGCGGTCTCGGCGTCCTGTCCGGTGACGATCGGCCATGGCTGATCGGCGGTGCCGTAGCCTACGGCGCGCAGCGAAGCGATGATGCCGCGCGACAGGCCGTCATAGGGCGAGAGCACGCCATCGACGCGGCTGCCGTCCGAGTAGTTGGCGGAGAGCAGATTGTCCATGCGGGCCTGGGCGGTTGCCGCCAGCCAGCGCAGCGTGCCGACCTTGTCCATGCCCATCTGGCCGGACTTCACGACGAGGGTCTTGTCGTCGATCAGCGGCTGAAGAACCGACATGGCGCCGTTATAGAAGAAGAACGCATTGTTGTCGTCCGGCGAACCGCCGAACAGCTCGATGTTGAACGGGCCCTTCTTCTCGGGATAACCGAGACCCTTGAGCAGCGATTTGGCCTGGATGACGCCGACGCCGAAATTGTCGAAGGTGGTGTAGTAGTCGACATTTGGCGTCTTCTTGATCAGGCGGTCGTAAGCGACGACGACAACGCCGGCGTCATTCGCCTTCTGCAGCGCATCGCCCATCGTGGTGCCGTCGATCGAAGCGATGATCAGCGCCTTCGGGCCCTTGGTGATTTCGTTTTCCAGCTGGCTGAGCTGGTTCGGAATGTCGTCCTGCGCGTACTGCAGGTCGACAGTGTAGCCCAGAGCCTCGAGCTGGGACTTGACGGCGTCGCCGTCGTTGATCCAGCGCTGCGAGGTCTTGGTGGGCATCAGCACGCCGATCAGGCCTTCGCCCGCCTGCGCCGGCAGCGTCATGGCCGCGATGCCTAGGGCCGCGACGGCGGCCAGTGTCTTGATAATCTTCACATTAACTCTCCCTGGTTGATGGACGCGTACCCTTGGGTTTCGTGGGCCGCGCAATCGTGCAGGAGCGCCAAACGCGCCGCTGCCGTCAATCGATCTCCGGTATCCTCCCAATCGGCCCCGAGCCTCTGGTTCAATCGATACGAGTTTTCCCTCGTCACCGACCGTCAAGCCTCAGGACGCGCGAAGGGTGTGTCGCTTTGCCATAACTGTCAAATGCGATCTTTGATGGTTGCTATATCGAGACTGATATGGCTTAGGCTAGTGACGACGCTGCCGGATCCAGCCAGGGCGCCGGGCGTAAGAGTAGGGAAGAATCATGGCGGCGCTGCGAAATCCTGGCGGAATATCAGCCGGTTACGATGAGATCCCGGGTGATGGCGGAACCTTGCTGCGCAGCGGCTTGAGCCTGCGTCACATGCGCATGATCGCAGCCCTCGACGAGCACGGCCGTGTGAGCGCCGCGGCCCAGGTCATGAACATCTCGCAGCCGGCGGCCTCGCGCATGATCGCCGAGATGGAGGCCGTGCTCGACGTCAAGCTCTGCGAAAGGCTGCCGCGCGGCATCACGCTGACACCCTATGGCAAGGCGTTGGCACGGCGCGCGCGATCGATCCTGCTCGAGATGCGCGAGGTCGACCGCGAGATTTTCGAGCTCAAGGCGGGCAAGGGCGGCTCGGTATTCCTGGGCGCGGTGACAGCACCGGCGATCGAGCTGGCGGTGCCGGCGATCCGCGAGATCCGGCGCCTTTATCCGCGCATCGAAATCACCATGCAGGTCGAGACCTCGAACGTCCTGGCGCGCGAGCTGATCGCCTCGCGCCACGATTTCATCATCGCCCGTATCCCCGACGACCTCAATCCGCGGCTGTTCGAAGCGCGCGTCATCGGCGTCGAGAAAGCCTGCCTGATCGTGCGCCGCGGCCACCCGCTGACCAAGGGCAAGGCGGTGCGGCTGGAAGACACCGCCGCCTATGACTGGGTTTTCCAGTCGGGCGGCTCGCCGCTGCGCCAGGCGATGGAAAGCAACTTTTTGAACCGCAACATCGCGCTGCCGGACCGCATCCTCAACACCAGCTCGCTGCTATTGACTCTGGTCATGGTCGCGCAATCCGACGCCATTGCGCCGGTTTCGATCCAGGTCGCGAAGTTCATCCAGAACCCCGAAGGCCTGGCCGGCGCCATCGATGTTGTCCAGACTGAATTCGACATCGAGGTCAGGCCCTACAGCCTGATCACGGTGAAGAACCGCGCGCTGTCACCGGCAGCCAAGATGCTGCACGACTTTATTCTGCGGGAGGTGGGATAGGGGCTGGAGCGGCAAGCGGAGCGCATCCCGTGGCCGGCCAGACGACCAGACAGGCCCGCCAGCAGCGGCGCCGATGCACGTCGGCCACTACTGCCTGATGCTCAAAAAAGGCCCGCCAGCAGAAGCCAGCGGACCAAGGGTAGACTTTCCGGTTGGGGTCATTCGAGGCCCCGCCGACCCTCAATGTGAGATATTCCACGAACTGGCACATCGGCCAAACAGATGAAAGACGGCCAGCCGGGCTGTAAAACTGCCTATAAATCCGCTGGTTTTCAGCTTGGCCAGAACAAGTGCAATGCACCGGGGGCAAAAGCTGGAGCGGGTAGCGGGAATCGAACCCGCGCGTTCAGCTTGGGAAGCTGACAAGCTACCATTACATCATACCCGCGCTGGTTCCTCCGATATCATGGCCCGGCGCCGATGCGCAATCCGGTTTGAGGGCTCGGCTTGATGCAGGGCTATCAACTGCGTATTTCTAGGCATGTGCCCGAATCGCGGCACCCGACTGTGGAGACAGGCTTGTCCGCACTGAACCGCTTTCTCGGCGATACGCCGCTCCGGGTGATCCTGAGGCTGCTTGTGGTGTCGTTCCTCGTCGGGCTGGTCATGAATGCCTTCGGCTGGTCGCCGATGGATGTGCTTTATGGCATTCGCAAATTCTTCATCGACCTGTGGAATTTGGGCTTCCACGCCATCGACCGCTTTCTCGGCTACATCCTGCTCGGTGCCGCGATCGTCGTGCCGGCCTTCATCCTGCTCAGGATCGCTAACTACCGGAAGTGAATTTTCAGGCGTAGCCCGCCGCCACCTCGAACAGGATGGCGTGCCGTGCAGCAAGTGCTGCGACATCCGTCGAATAGCCGCCGCCGATAACGCCGCATACCGGTATGCCAAGCGTGCGGAAATGGCGGATCACCATATCATCGCGGGCGCGCAGCCCGTCATCCGTGAGCGACAACCTGCCGAGCCGGTCCTCGACATGGACATCGACGCCGGCATTGTAGAAGGCGAGGCCCCAGCGCCTTCGCGCCGACAGCTCCGGCAGGATGGCGTCCAGCCGCTCCAGATAGGCTGCATCGCCGGCGCCGTCGGGCAGGGCGACATCGAGATCGGAGGCGATCTTGCGCGCGGGGTAGTTGCGGTCGCCATGCATGGAGAAGGTAAACACGCGCGGCTCGTCGTTCAGGATATCCGCCGTGCCGTCGCCCTGATGCACGTCGAGGTCGACGACCAGGATGTTTTGGACAGCAGCTTCGGCGAGCAGCACCAGCGCGGCAACGGCTACGTCGTTGAAGGTGCAGAAGCCGGCGCCTTGCGCGCGCCGTGCATGATGGCTGCCGCCGGCGGTGTTGCAGGCGATGCCGTTCAGCAACGCTAGCCGCGCTGCCAGCACCGTGCCGGCCGTTGCGAGCTGCGCCCTCAGCGAAACCCGCGGTCCGACGGGAAAGCCGATCTCGCGCTCGATCGCCACCGGCACTTTGCAGGCAAGCACCTGGTCGACATAGTCTGCCGCGTGGGCAAGCTTCAGCCATGATGGCCGCGCCGCCTCCGGCATGTTGAGCGCTTCGGGCTGCGCCAGGCCGCGTGCCCGCAACGCATCCATCAGCCGCGGATATTTGCTCATCGGGAAGCGGTGGTTGACGGCGAAGCCGGCGTCGTAGTCGGGATGATGAACGATCTGCAGGGGCATGGGGCGGCCGGTGCGCCAGAGGCGGATTTCGGTTGAACATAACGGGGTGGATGGTTGCGCGAGGTCCGCAAACTGGGGCACATCGGCTGGCCGATCAAGCCGCAACAGGAAGCAACACGCGTTTGGAGCAGGCTTTACCCATCGAAGCCCACACCACCGAAGCCGGGGCCTTCGTCGTCACCAACCGCTCGGTGCTCGCCATCGCCGTGCCGATGACGCTTGCCTATCTGACGACGCCGCTGCTCGGAATTGTCGACACGGCGGTGGTTGGGCAGTTCGGCGACGCCGCCCTTCTCGGCGGCCTGGCGGCCGGCGCCCTGATCTTCGATGTCGTCTTCACCACCTTCAATTTCCTGCGCTCCGGCACCACCGGCCTCGTCGCCCAGGCCTTCGGGCGCGGCGATGCGCTGGAGGAGCAGGCGGTGTTCTGGCGCGCCGTGCTGATCGCGGTCGTCGCCGGCGTCGTGCTTGCCGCGCTTGCGCCGCTGGTCTCCACCGCCGGGCAATGGTTCATAGGCGCCGAACCGCGCGTCAGCGCGGCGATGGACGTCTATATCCGCATCAGGATGCTCGCGGCACCGTTCTCGCTGATCAATTACGCCATCCTCGGTTACGTGCTTGGGCGCGGCGAGGGCGGGCTCGGGCTGATGCTGCAGTTGATGCTGAACGGCATCAACATCGCCCTCTGCTTCCTGCTTGGCCTGGAGCTCGGCTGGGGCGTTGCCGGCGTTGCCTGGGCAACGGTCACCGGCGAATTCGTCGCCATGCTGCTTGGTCTCGCCATTGTCGGCCGGCGCTTTTGGGCGGCGCCCAGGCTGCCGCGCCACCGCGTCCTCGATCTGCCGGCATTCCTGCGCATGATGTCGCTCAATCGCGATATCATGATCCGCTCCTTTTCGCTGCTCGCCGCCTTCGCGCTGTTCACGCGCCAGGGCGCACAATTCGGCACTCTGACGCTGGCCGCCAACGCCGTGCTGATGAACCTCTTCCTGGTTGCCGGCTATTTCCTCGATGGTTTCGCCACCGCTGCCGAACAGCTCGCCGGCCGCGCCATCGGAGCGCGCGCCGCCACCGCCTTTAATCAGGCGGTGCGGCTGACGCTGCTTTGGGGATTCGGTCTGGCCGGCGCGGCGACACTCTTCTTCCTGCTGGACGGCACGGATCTGATCGCCCTGATCACGGCCGCGACGGACGTCCGCGCCATTGCCGACATCTACCTGCCCTGGGCGGCGTTCACCGCGCTCAGCGGCGTGCTGGCTTTCCAGATGGACGGTGTCTTCATCGGCGCAACATGGTCGCGCGACATGCGCAACATGATGCTGTTGTCATTCCTGGCGTTCAGCGCCGCGCTGCTGATCCTGGCGCCGGCCTTCGGCAATCACGGCCTGTGGGCGGCGTTGCATGTCTTCCTGCTGGTGCGCGGCTTCAGCCTGCTCGCCATATTGCGGCTGCGGGTGCGCACAGCCTTTGACTGATCGCTAAAGCGGTTTCGCCGCCCAGTGATCGAGGCGGCCGTCGCGAAGCTCGCGCAGCGACTTCAGCCCTTGACTGTCCATGAAACGGGCCATGCCGGAAAGAATGCGCCCCGGCAGCGCGGGCCCGGCATAGATCATGCCGGTATAGAGCTGAACGAGATCGGCGCCGGCACGGATCTTTTCCAGCGCCGTCTCGGCGGAATCGACGCCGCCGACGCCGATGATAGTGGGATCCGGGCCAAGCAGTTTTCGCATCCTTGCCAGCACGATAGTCGAGCGCTCGAACAAGGGTTTCCCCGAAAGCCCGCCGGTCTCGCCGGCAAGGCCGGCGCTGCTCAGGCCGGCTCGCGCGATCGTTGTGTTGGAGACGATGACGCCGTCCATTTGCTTGTCGCTGATCTCGGCAGCGATGTCCTCAAGCTCGGCCTCGACCAGATCCGGCGCGATCTTGAGGAACACGGGCGGTTTTGCCGGTGCCGCCGCACGCGCGGCCATGACCCGCGACAGGAGCTCGCCAAGCTGTTCGCGCGCCTGCATATTGCGCAGGCCCGGCGTGTTCGGCGAGGAGATATTGATTGTCAGATAGCCGGCGTATCGCGCGAACCGGATCACGCCGCGCTCATAATCACTGACGCGGTCGGCGCTGTCCTTGTTGGCGCCGATGTTGATGCCGATGATGCCGGGGCGGCCTTTTCGGGCGGCAAGACGCTTCTCTGCGGCGGCGTGGCCTTCATTGTTGAAGCCCAGCCGGTTGATCACCGCCCCGTCCGAAGGCAGCCGGAAGATGCGCGGCTTCGGATTGCCCGTCTGCGGCAGCGGCGTGATCGTGCCGACCTCGGCGAAGCCGAAGCCGAGGCCGAGCAGCGCGTCCGGCACTTCGGCATTCTTGTCGTAACCCGCGGCCATGCCGAGCGGGTTCGGGAAATCCAGCCCGCAACGGCTGACCTTTAACCTGTTGTCGTGCGGCGGACGACCGGCGACCGGCAGCCCGCATCTCAGCGCGGCAATCGACAGCCCATGCGCGGTTTCCGGATCGAGCGTAAACAGCAGTTTCTGGCCGATCCGGTCGAACGCGCTCATTCGGCCTCCAGCGCCGGGAATTCATGCCGGCCGTCAGCGCCGAGCGGCAATGCCTGCACCGAAACGACCGCATCGAGGCCGAGCCCGCCATAGAGATGCGGGAACAGGGCGCCGCCGCGCGAGACCTCATATTTCAGCGCATTGCCGAGGCGCGCGCTGTCGACGGCAACCAGCAGCAACCCCGCCTGGCCGGCGAAATGTTTTACTGCCGTTTCCCGAACCTGCCCGGCGGTGGAAAAATGGATGAAGCCGTCGGCGACGTCGATAGGCGCGCCGGTGAAGCGGCCTTCTCTTTCAGCCTCGCGCCACAGCGCCTCGGGAACTATCTTGTAGATGATCTCGGACATGGTTGCGCTATAGTCCGAACCGACCACGCGGGGAAGGGCAGGCCCGTGTTCTTCTCCATTTCAGGTTGGTCCCCATTTCAGGCGCAAACTGTGATAGATTGCGCTGACTGGCTCATGGAGGAAAACATGCGTCTGAAACACGTCTTGATCCCCGCAGCAGTGGTGTCGCTTGTCGCGGCGTCGGCCTTTTCCGAGGAAGCCGATCGCTACCGGTTGGAGAAATCGGCCAATGGCTATGTCCGCATGGATACGCAAACCGGCGCCATGTCGCTCTGCGAGGAACGTTCCGGCCAGCTCGTCTGCAAGACGGCGGCCGACGAACGTGCCGCCCTCCAGGATGAGGTCGACCGGCTGCAAAATTCGGTGAAGGCGCTCGACGAGCGCGTCGCCAAGCTCGAAAATTCGCTTGCCGCGCGTTTCGAATCGACTTTGCCCAGCGAGGAGGATTTCAACAAGACGATGGGCTACATGGAGCGCTTCCTGCGCAGCTTCATGGACATCGTCAAGGACATGGACAAGGACGAAGACGGCGCCAAGCCCAATTCGCAAAAGACCTAGGCAATTCGCAAAAAGACCTGGGGCGGGAATAGCAAGCCGGCCACGCCGAACAGCAGGCGTAGCGTTATGATCGTTCAGATCCTGCAAGGCGGAAAATCGCCAACGGGATTCGGGGAGGGATATCACCGTTGGGCTACACATTCGTCATTGCCGACGATCATCCGCTTTTTCGCGGTGCATTGAGGGAGGCACTCGTGGGCATCGGAGACGTTGCCGCCATTCACGAGGCCGGCGATTTCGAAAGCGCCAAGGCGCTGGTCCTGGCCAATGAGGACGTCGATCTGGTGCTGCTCGATCTCTCGATGCCGGGGGCAAGCGGTCTTTCCGGCCTGATTTCGTTGCGCGGCATCCATCCGGCGGTGCCGATGATGGTGGTCTCGGCGCATGACGATCCGGTGACGATCCGGCGCGCGCTCGATCTCGGCGCCTCCGGCTTCATCTCCAAATCGGCCAGCATGGAGGAGATCCGCAATGCGGTGCAGTCGGTGCTCGCAGGTGATATCGCGGCACCCGCCGGGGTCGATCTCGGCGTCGAGCGCGATCCTGAGATTTCCGATCTGATCAAGCGACTGCAGGCGCTGACCCCACAGCAGACGCGCGTGCTCGGCATGCTGGCTGAGGGACTGCTCAACAAGCAGATCGCCTATGAACTCGGGGTCTCCGAAGCGACGATCAAAGCGCATGTCTCGGCTATCCTGCAGAAGCTCGGGGTCGACAGCCGCACGCAGGCGGTCATCCTTTTGTCCAAAATCGGCAGCGACCCGGTTCAGGCGGCCGGCTGATTCCTATTCGGCCGCCGGCGCCAGCGGCCTGACCCTGGCCATCATCGAGCGCAGCATTGCCGGTTTCAGTGGTTTGCTGATCACCGGCACGTCGAGCCTGCCGGCAGCGCCGCGAACCTCGCTGGAGCGGTCGGCGGTGACCAGCACGGCCGGCAGGTCCTCGCCATGGATCGCACGCAACTGGGCGATCAATTCGAGGCCGGTCCTGTTGTCGAGATGATAGTCGGCAAGCACGATGTCCGGCCGATGCATGCCGGACCTGTCGAGATCCTCCGCGCCGGAAAGCGTGTCGACGCTGCAGCCCCAACCCTCGAGCAGGAGCCGCATGCCGTCGAGGATGCGGGCGTCGTTGTCGATGCAGAGCACATTGAGCCCGGCAAGCGAGGCCGCTGCACGGGCAGGCGGCTTCGCCTCCGCCTCACGCCGCGGTGCCTGCACGGCCGCCCCCGGCAGCAACACGGAAAAGCGTGTGCCCTTGCCTGGGTTGGAGAAGATCCGGATTTCGAGGCGCAGGACGCGGGCGATGCGGTCGACAATGGAGAGCCCAAGGCCGAGGCCTTCCGCCTCGCGTGCGCCCTCGTCGAGCCGGGTGAATTCGCGAAACACGGTGTTGAGCTTGTCGCCGGCAATGCCGATGCCGGTGTCGATAACCTGGATCTCGGCCAATTCGCCGCGCCGCCGCACGCCGACCAGGATGCGGCCATGGCGCGTGTATTTAATGGCGTTTGAGACCAGGTTCTGGATCAGCCGGCGCAGCAGATTGCGGTCCGTCATGACGCTGAGCGACGACGGCATGATCGAGAGTTCGAGCTTCTTTTCGGCGGCAAGCGGCCGGAAGTCGTTGCCGATCTGGCGCAGCAGCCCGTCGAGGCCGAAGCTCGTATCGTCCGGCTTCATCGCGCCGGCATCGAGGCGCGAAATGTCGAGCACCGCGCCGAGGATGGTCTCGACCGATTCCAGCGACGATTCGATGTTCATCGCCGCCTTGCCGGCAGGTCCCTTGCCAGTCTTCTCGATCAGTGACGAGCAATAGAGGCGGGCGGCGTTCAGCGGCTGCAGGATGTCGTGGCCGGCGGCAGCGAGGAAGCGGGTCTTGCCGAGATTGGCCTCCTCGGCCAGCATCTGCGCCTGCGCCAGCTCCTCATTGACGCGGGTGAGCTCGGCGGTGCGGCTCTTCACTCGCTGTTCCAGGGATTCGTTGGCGCGCTTCAGCGCCAGATCCTGCTCGACGCGTCCAGAGATGTCGGCGTAGGTGGCGACGATGCCGCCGTCCGGCATCGGATTGGAGCGCAATTCCAGGATGCGCCCGCTGGTCTTCAGCTCCATCTGCCATGGGCTGACGAAGCTGGTCAGGCGGTTGAGCATGGTGACGCGCTGGTCTGCCGGTATGTCACCGCGCTCGGCAAGGTGGCGCAGGATACGATCGAGTGAGACGCCGACCTGGCCCATCTCGTCGGGCAGGTCGAACAGCGCCCGGTACTGGCGGTTCCAGCAAATCAACCGGAAATCGCGGTCGAAGACAGTGATGCCCTGTTCCATCTGGTCGAGTGCGATCTGCAGCAGATCGCGATTGTGCTGCAGCGCCTCCGTGGCGTCGTCGAGCAGGCGGAAGGCGTCCTTGGATTCGCGGTCGTTGCGGCGCAGCAGTAGCGACAGGATCAGCCGCGCCGAAGAGGAGCCGACGGCACTGGCCAGAAGCTGCTCGGAGAAGCGGATGACATCCATGCTGGCCTGTTCGTTGCCGTGCAGTGAAGTGCCGCCGCTCTTTTCGAACGACTGAAATGACCGCTCGGTGCGTTCGACACCGAGATAGCGCGCGATCGTGTCCTTGAGGTCGTTGACGGTTATGGTGGTGCGGAAGCGGCGCAGGCTCGGCAGCGGCCCCGCCTCGCGCGGCACGAAGATCGATGCCTGGATGCGTTCCAGCGGCACGGAGGCGCGCGACAGCGAGCCGAACACAAAAAAAATCGTGTTGATCGACAGGCTCCACAGCACGCCATGGTTCAGCGGCTCGGCGACGGTGCCGAAAAGCGCTTGCGGCCGCAATGCATCGAAGCCGAACAGGCCGTGGACGAGGATGCCGGTATCGGGCGCGACGAGCGAGGGAAGCAGCAGCGTATAGCTCCAGACGACGATGCCGGCGACCATGCCAAGTGCGGCACCCCTTCCGTTGGCGCCGCGCCAGATCAGGCCGCCGATCATTGCCGGCGCGAACTGCGCGATCGCGGCGAACGACATCAGGCCGATCGAGGACAGCCGCGCGCTATTGGTGCTCTCGCGGTAGTAGAGAAAGGCGATGAACAGCATGATGAAGATCGCCGCCCGGCGTACATTGAGGATGAGCGTCGACCAGTCCTCGTTCTCGGATGTCGTGGTCCGCAGCAGCCGGCGCACGAACAGCGGAATGACCAGGTCGTTGGAGATCATGATCGACAGCGCGACGCTTTCGACGATCACCATTGCGGTCGCCGCCGACAGCCCGCCGATGAAGGCGGCCATGGCCAGCACGTCGTGGCCGCTGAACAGCGGCAGCGACAGCACGTAAAGGTCGCTGCTGGTCCTGGGGCCGACCAGTTCCAGGCCGGCCAGCGCGATCGGCAGCACGAACAGGTTGATTGCCACCAGATAGAGCGGAAACACCCATGTCGCGGTGCGCAGCTCGGCCTCGCTGCGGTTCTCGACGATGGTGACATAGAACTGGCGCGGCAGCATCAGGATGGCAAAGCCGCTCAGGCATGTCAGCACCAGCCAGGTGGCGAGCGAGGTGTTGTAGCCCATCGCCTGGCGCACCTGCGTGTTTTCGGCGAGCCGGTCGAACATGTCGCCTGGCCCACCGAAGATCAGGAACATGACCATCAGGCCGATTGCCAGGAAGGCGGCGAGCTTGACCACGGTTTCGACTGCCACCGCCAGCACCAGCCCGTCCTGGTGCTCGGTGGCATCGGCGTGGCGCGTGCCGAACAGCACCGCAAACAGCGCCAGCAGCATGGCAACGACCAGCGAGATGTCGCTGACGAACGGATCGAACGACGGCGGCGAGCCGGTATAGTGCTCGACCATCAGGCTGACCGAGCCCGAGATCGCCTTCAATTGCAGCGCCATATAGGGCACCGCGCCGATGGTCGCGATCAGCGTGGCGATCGCCGCGACAGCAAAACTCTTGCCGTAGCGGGCGCCGAGAAAGTCGGCGATCGAGGTGATCTTCTCGGTTTTGGCCAGCCTGACGATGCGCTGTAGCAGCGGAAAACCGAACACAAACACCAGCACCGGTCCGATATAGATGCCGAGGAACTCGAGGCCGCGCTCGGAGGACAGGCCGACCGAGCCGAAGAAGGTCCAGGAGGTGCAGTAGATGGCGAGACTGAGCGCATAGATGAAGGGCCGGGCGCGGCCAGGCCCGGATGAAGTCGAGCGCCGGTCGCCCAGGCTGGCGATGACGAACAGCAACGTCACGTAGGCGATCGCGATGATGACGATGAACCAGCCCTGCACGGCTCGAACTTCCTCCCTGCGCCGGCTTTTTCATCCGGCCTTGCAGACGCAATCACAGCTTGGCGACCGAGTCCATCGCGGCTTTCGGCGCATTATGGCCGCGGCTTCGCACAATCAAGGCCGGGGAAACACGTCTTTGCGCCTGTCGCAACCGCAGGTTTTTGCTATTCTGCCCGCCGGTCGATGCCGAGGCGTGGACGGCAGCACGGCCGGTCAGGACAAGGAGGGTCGAATGCTGAAAGAATTTCAGGAATTCATTTCCAGGGGCAATGTGATGGACCTGGCCGTCGCCGTCATCATCGGCGCTGCCTTCAGCAAGATCGTCGATTCGCTGGTCAACGACATCATCATGCCGATTATCGGGGCGATTTTCGGCGGACTGGACTTCAACAACTACTTTCTGCCCTTGTCTTCAGCCGTCAACGCCACATCGCTGGCCGACGCAAAGAAGCAGGGCGCGGTCTTTGCGTATGGCAGTTTCATCACCGTGGCGCTGAATTTTCTCATTCTCGCCTTCATCATCTTCCTGATGGTCAAGGCGGTGAACAATCTGCGCCAGCGGCTGGAGCGCGAGAAACCGGCCGCCCCGGTTGCCCCGCCACCGGCCGACGTCGCGCTGCTCACCGAAATTCGCGATCTCCTCGCCAGAAAATAGCGCCTGCGGCAACTTTCTGGACCAAAACCCCGGTCGCCTGCGGCCGGGGTTTTCTGTTTTCGTCCGCCCTGAAACACGCTAGCAGTCGAGCAAACGAAAACGGACCCATCCATGACCCTGATCGATACTCTGCGCGCCGAAGCGCGGGCGGCGCCTGAAAGCGGCATTGTCGCCGTCATGAACCGTGGCCGCGGCCGCGACGGCATGATCCCGCTCTGGGCCGGCGAGGGCGACCTGCCGACGCCTGCCTTCATCACTGATGCCGCCGCCAAGGCACTCGCCGGCGGTGAAACCTTCTACACCTGGCAGCGGGGCATTCCCGAACTCAGGCAGGCACTCGCCCGCTACTACACCAGGCATTTCGGCAAGACTTTCGCCAACGAGGAATTCATCGTCACCGGCTCCGGCATGCATGCCATCCAGATGGCCATCGACGCGGTGGCCGGCAAGGGCGACGAACTCGTCTACCTGTCGCCGGCATGGCCGAACTTCGCCGCCGCCGCCGGCGTCGCCGGCGCCGTGCCGGTCGCGGTCACGCTCGACCAGTCGGGCAATGGCTGGTCCTGCGATGTCGACAAGATCGCAGCCGCGATCACGCCGCGGACCAAGGCGCTGTTCGTCAACACGCCGTCCAACCCGACCGGCTGGACCGCCGACAAGGAGACGCTGCAGGCGATCCTCGACCTTGCCCGCGAAAGGGGCCTGTGGATCATCGCCGACGAGATCTATTCGCTGTTTCATTACGGCGATAGTCGCGCGCCGTCCTTCATCGACATCATGGCCGATGAGGATCGCATCCTGTTCGTCAATTCCTTTTCCAAGAACTGGGCGATGACCGGCTGGCGCATCGGCTGGATCAAGATCCATCCCGCCTTGCAGCAGGTGTTCGAGAACCTGGTCCAGTATTCGACGTCCGGCGTTGCGCAGTTCATGCAGCGCGGCGCCGTCGTTGCCCTCGATGAGGGCGACGCCTTCATCGTCGAGCAGGTGGAGCGGGCGAGGGCGGCGCGCGACCTGGTGTGCGGCATTCTCGCCGAAACCGGCAGGGCGCGGTTCACCGTGCCGCAGGGCGCATTCTATCTGTTCTTCGCGGTCGACGGCATCACCGATTCCCGCGCTGCCGCCTTCGACATGGTCGACCGCGCCAATGTCGGCCTGGCTCCCGGCACCGCCTTCGGCCCCGGCGGCGAATCCTTTCTCAGGCTATGCTTCCACCGCCGTCTCGACCAGCTCGAGGAAGCCGCGCACCGGCTGGCGAAATGGATGAAGAATATGTGAGCTGCCTCGAAGCCCCGAGTTCAAACTCGCTCCGGCGAGTCAGCTGGCGTGGGTTTCGAGAACCGGAGCGCAGCGGACATTTGGGTCCGTGAGCACCGGAAGCGCAGAAAGCCGCGTCAGATGGCCGCCGGAGTAGAGTTTCAAACGGGCTTCAGCCGCCCGACTTCGGCACCAGCAACGGAATGACGCGATCGCTCTTGGCGACCGACGGTCGGCCCGCCGAACCGTAGGGAATCCCCAACGCATCCCATGTCTCGACCAGCGCGTCCTGCAGGGACGCAATCAACGCGTCCGAATGGAACGGTGTCGGCGTGATGCGCAGCCGCTCGGTGCCGCGCGGCACTGTCGGGTAGTTGATCGGCTGGATGTAGATGCCGTGCACACCGAGCAGGCGGTCGCTGGCCATCTTGCAGAGCTCGGGATCGCCGACCAGAAGGGGCACGATGTGGGTAGGCGACTCCATCACCGGCAGGCCGGCCGCGGCCAGCACTTGCTTGGTCCGCGTCGCCTGACGCAGCTGCGCATCGCGCTCGGCCTGCGAGCGCTTGAGATGGCGGATCGAGGTGGTTGCCGCGGCAGCGATCGCCGGCGGCAACGCCGTGGTGAAGATGAAGCCCGGCGCATAGGAGCGCACCGCGTCGATCACGGCGCTGGTGCCGGCGATGTAGCCACCAAGCGTGCCGAACGCCTTGGCCAGCGTGCCCTCGATGATGTCGATGCGGTCGGCCAGCCCTTCGCGCTCGGTGATGCCGCCGCCGCGCGGCCCGTACATGCCGACGGCGTGGACCTCGTCGATGTAGGTCATGGCGTTGTAGCGCTCGGCGAGATCGACGATCTGCTTGATCGGCGCGATGTCGCCGTCCATCGAATAGACGCTCTCGAAGACAATCAGCTTGGCGCGCTCGCGGCCGGCCGTCTGCAGCAGGCTTTCGAGATGCGCGACGTCGTTATGGCGGAAGATCTTCTTCTCGGCGCCTGAGCGCCGCACGCCCTCGATCATTGAAGCGTGGTTGAGCTCGTCCGAGATGATCAGGCAATTGGGAAGCAGCTTTGCAATCGTCGAGATCGACGCCTCGTTGGAAACGAAGCCGGAGGTGAAAACCAGTGCCGCTTCCTTGTCGTGCAGGTCGGCAAGCTCCAGTTCGAGCTCGACCAGCGGGTTGCTGGTGCCGGAGATGTTGCGGGTGCCGCCGGCCCCCGACCCCATCTTGCCTGCCGCCTTCTGGAACGCGGCAATGACGTCGGGATGCTGGCCCATGCCGAGATAGTCGTTGGAGCACCAGACGGTGATTTCCTCGGCGCGGCCATTGGCGCGCCAGATGGCGCGTGGGAATTTCCCGACGATACGCTCAAGGTCGGCGAAGACGCGATAGCGACGCTCCGCATGGAGCTGGTCGATCGCCTCCTCGAAAAACCGCTGATAATTCATGTCGCCTTCCCAGTTTTGCGCGGGATCATAGTCATTGGCCCATTCGTCGTCCACCTGGCCTTTTTGGTCAAAATGCCACGCCCCGAGCCTGTTCCTAACGACTACGGAACGTGGCCTATTCCCTTGATGTGGATCAATCTTGTTTCAGGACAATGCCACGCGCCGATGAGACCGGTTACCGCAGGTTTTAATGGCCTGGCGGCAGATTTTCCAGTACGGCGACGATTGAGACAGTTCCGATAAATCATGAATAGCGAGGATGCGGATGACGGTTTTGGTGACAGGCGGTGCCGGCTATATCGGTAGCCATATGGTCTGGGAATTGCTGGACACGGGCGACAGCGTCGTCGTCCTCGACCGGCTTTCCACCGGCTTTGAATGGGCGGTTGCCCCGGAAGCAAAGCTCGTCGTCGGCGACGTCGCCGACAGGGAACTGGTCGCCTCGATCATTCGCGACAATAAGATCGACGCGATCATCCATTTCGCCGGCTCGATCGTGGTCCCCGAATCGGTCGCTGACCCGCTTGCCTATTACGAGAACAATACCTGCAAGACGCGCACCTTGATCGAGACCGCGGTGCGCGAAGGCGTGCCCAATTTTATCTTTTCCTCGACCGCCGCCGTCTATGGCGGCGCCGGCCTGGAGCCGGTGCGCGAGGATGCCCGGCTTGCGCCGGAATCGCCCTATGGCCTGTCCAAGCTGATGAGCGAATGGATGCTGCGCGACGCGGCAATTGCCCATGGGTTGCGCTATACGGCGCTGCGCTATTTCAACGTCGCCGGCGCCGATCCGAAGGGACGCACCGGCCAGTCGACGCCCGGTGCCACGCATCTGATCAAGGTCGCTTGCGAGACGGCGCTCGGCAAGCGCCCCTTCATGCAGGTGTTCGGCACCGACTATCCGACGCCGGACGGCACCTGCATGCGCGACTATATCCACGTCAGCGACCTGGCGGCGGCGCATCGGCTGGCGCTTCAGCGGCTGCGTGCCGGCGGATCGAGCCTGGTCGCCAATTGTGGTTACAGCCACGGCTATTCGGTGCTCGAGGTCATCGACAGCGTCCGCCGCGTCTTCGGCCATGATTTCGAGGTACGGATGGGCGATCGCCGCGCCGGCGACGCCGCCGCGGTCGTCGCCAATTCGGAGCTGGCGCGCGGCGAGCTCGGCTGGACCCCGCAGCGCGACAACCTTGACCAGATCGTTGCCGATGCGCTTGCCTGGGAGCGCATCTTGACCAGCAAGAATTCGGCTCTGGGGTGAAGTGGGCTCTCCGCAAAGGTTGGTTCAGCGCGCTGGGGGCGGAATGAAAATCCTGGTGCTTGGGGCCGGCGTCGTCGGTACGGCGGCGGCCTTTTATCTGGCCAGCGACGGCCATGAGGTGACGGTGATCGAGCGCCATCCGGCGGCGGCACGCGGCACCAGCCGGTCGAATGCCGGCCTGGTGTCGCCCGGGGACGCCACCGCCTGGGCCTCGCCAGCAGCGCTGAAGACGTTCCTGCGCGGCCTCTACAACCACGATCTCGGCATCAAGGTGCGGCTGCGCTTCGATCCGTATTTTTTCGCCTGGAGCCTGCGCTTCCTGCGCCAGTGCACGCATAGGCGCATGCGCGCCAACACCGACGTCAAGCTGCGTCTGGCGCTCTATTCGCGCGACTGCATCAACGCCGTCTCCGCCGAAACCGGCATCCACTATGACGAGCGCAAGAAAGGCATTCTGTATTTCTTCCGCTCGCAGCAGAGCTTTGATACCGGCACCGACAATTACCGCTATCTCGGCGAACACGGCCTGCCGATCGAGATCGTCGGCCGCGACCGGCTGGTCGAGCTCGAGCCCGGCCTTGCCGGCGCCAAGGACAAGATAGCCGGCGGCGTCTATTCGCCGATCGACCAGACCGGCGACTCCAGCCAATTCACGCAGAACCTCGCTGCCTATGCCGCCGAGAAACTCGGCGTCCAATTCCTCTACGGCACCACGGTCGAAGGCCTCGACATCGACGGCGACCGGGTGCGCGCCGTGATGACCTCGGCCGGCCCGTTGGCCGGTGACGCGGTGGTCATTTCCATGGGGCCGGAGAGCGGTCTGCTCGGCCGCCGCTACGGCATCGATCTGCCCGTCTATCCCGTGAAGGGCTATACCGTGACTGTTCCGCTGGAAGATGAAAGCAAGGGGCCGATCATGGGTGGCGCCGACGAGGACCGGCTGATCGGCTATTCCAGGCTGGGAAATCGGCTGCGGATGTCCTCGACGGCGGAGTTCACCGGGTTCGACCGCACGTTCAAGCCACGCGATTTCAACTCGATCCTGAACACCGCCAAGGACCTGTTCCCCGGCGCTTTCGACGAGAGCAAGGCCGAGCTCTGGGCTGGACTTCGCCCGATGATGCCGAACTCTGTGCCGGTCATCGGCCGGGCGCGGTACGACAATCTCTACCTCGACACCGGCCACGGTCATCTCGGCTGGACCATGGCTTGCGGCTCGGGAAAGTTCCTTGCCGACATAGTTGCCGGCCGCAAGCCGGAGATCGATCCGCAAGGTTTGCTCTATGCGGGCTAGGCATCTCCAGACATCAGGGCGCCATGAGCTCGGCGGTCAGGCTCGTTCGTCGACCGCTGAACGCCAGGAGCGCACGTAACTTGTCCAGAGTGGATCGGCCGACGGTTCGGTCCTTTCGCCTCTGCCTTGCGGTGTCCCCTGGTCCGACGCCAGCAAGGCGGCGCCGATACTGGTGCCGGTGGCGGCCTCGGAGGCGATGACGCCACGCGCCGTCGCCGCAGCCAGCATGCGGGTGAACAGCCGGTTGCGGGCGAAGGGTCCTTCGACGATGGTGGGACCGTCCGCGCCGATCAGGTCGAGGCAGGTCGCGGTCATCAGCGCCAGGTAGAACGAGATGGCGACAAAGCGCTGGCCGACGCTCATACCGTCCGCGTTAAGCCATGATGCGGTATGATGCGGAAACGGCCCCGAACCCTGTTGGGTCGAGGGCAATAGGGACGTCTTGCGCGCCAGCACCGTGGCAACATCGTCTTCCGTCCAGTTCTCCGATTGGCCCTCGGTCAGCACGGAAAACTCGCGGCCACCCATGAAGCGCGCCGAGGGCACGGGATCGCCGAGCGCGTTGACATTGACCAGCGTATCGCGTGCCGGGTCGAGCGCGATCTTGTTGCCGCCAACCGCCATCGACACCACCCAGGTGCCGGTCGAGACCACGGAGAAAGGCGGTCGGTCGGACAGGAGATGCGGCAGCAGCGAGGCGTTGGAATCGTGCAGGCCGCAAAACACCGGCGTTTGCGGGTCGAGCCCGGTCCGTGTCGCAAGCGCGGGCAGGATCGGCCCGAGGCGGTCCTTCGCCGGCCGCACCGGCGCCATTAGCCGGCGCCATTGCAGCCGGTCGACCAGCGACGAAAAATCCGCTTTCCACGGGTTCCACAGATCGGTGTGGCAGCCGAGCGAAGTCATCTCGCTGGCGGCGACGCCGGTCAGGCGCAAGGCCCAGTATTGCGGATACATCAGGATCGCGGCGGTTCTGGCGAAATCCGCCGGAAAGCGCTTCTGCTGCCAGAACAGCTGCGCGCCGAGATTGAGGCCGGCCAGCAGGCGCGGCGTGCCGGTCTCGGAGAACGCCGGACGGATCGTGTCATAGTCCCCGGCAAGGGCATCCGGACCGTCGAATTCGTAGTCGAGCACCGGCAGCGCCAGCTCGCCTGATGCGTCGACCAGCACGGACGTTGCGCCATGGGTGGTGATCGATATCGCATCGATGCGCTGCTCGCGATCGATCTCGGCTAGGCTGCCAAGGATAAACGCCCATAACCGCTCGACGTCATGGTGCGGGTATGGGCCTTGCCGAACCGGCTCGTTCACCATCCTGCGCAGCGTGACTTCGCTTGCTGCGGCAAGATCGACCAGCGCCACCTTGGCGTTGGTCTTGCCGATATCGATGACGGCGACGTGGCGGGTCATTCCATATGGAACATTGTTTCCAGCGGCACCGCCACCGGCTCGTTGTTCGGCTTGGTCTCCATGATGTCCGCCATCTCGGCCCACCAACGCTGCATCACCGGATGCTTCGGCAATTCGTCCATGCCGTGGTCGTCACGGCGCCACAGCACGCCGAACAAGGTGTTGGTCCCTTCGTCGAGATGGATCGAGTAATCGGAGATACCGGCCTGCTTGAGCAGCTCGACCAGCGACGGCCAGATGTCGTCGTGGCGCTTCTTGTATTCGGCCTTCATGCCCGGATTGAGCTTCATCTTGAACGCGTATTTCTCCGGCATCAGGCAAGGCGCTCCCGCCGTACTCGCCGCCACAGGATCGGCAGCGCGATGACGATGATCAGCAGCAGGCCGATGAAGATCGACATAACAATCCCTGGCACATTGAGCAGGCCGAGGCCGAAGGTCACCAGCCCCATGATGAAGGCCGCGAGCACCACGCCCACTATGCTGCCGGCCCCGCCCAGGATGCTGACGCCACCAAGCACCACCATGGTGATGACTTCCAGCTCGTAGCCCTGCGCGATCGACGGCCGGGTCGAGCCGAGCCGCGATGTGATCAGCACTGAGGCGATGCCCGCCATCAGGCCGGTCAGGCAAAACAGGATGAATTTGATACGGCCGACGCGTACGCCGGAAAACTGCGCCGCGACCGGGTTGTTACCGATGGCAAAGACCCGGCGGCCGAAGCTCGTCCGGTGCAGAAGGAACCAGTAGACGACTGCCGCGACCAGGAAAAGCGTCAGTTCGAACGACACCACCCACCAGACATAGCCCTGGCCGAAGAAGGCGAAGCTCGCGGGATAGCCCTTGTAGGCCTGGTCGCCGAGGATGATGAAGGCAATGCCGCGAAATAGGCTCATCGTGCCGATGGTGACGACGATCGACGGCAAGCCGAGCCTGGTGACGAGCAGTCCGTTGAAGGCGCCGCAGCCGAGCCCGACGACGAGGCCGATTGCCACCAGTTCAGGCATGCCGGCGCCGGCCTGCACCGCCATGCCCATCATTGTTGACGCCAGCGCGATGATGGCGGCCACCGACAGGTCGATTTCGCCGGAGATGATCAGCAGCGCCATGGCCAGCGCGATCAGCGCCTTTTCCGTGAAGTTGAAGGTCAGGTCCGACAACGACCACGCGTCGAGGAAGTAGGGCGAGGCAAAGCTGTTGACGGCAAAGATGGCAACCGCCACGACGACCAGCAGCGCCTCCCATGAGAAGATCGCCGACGTCAGCGGCTTGTCGAGCCGATCGGGAATGTGGCGTGGGGCAGGGGTGTCGGTCATGCCGCTTCCGCTTTCTTGAGGATGATGCGGCCTTGCCGGCGTTCGCCGCGCGCGTTGAGCACCACGGCCAGGATGATGGCGCTGCCTGAAATCGCCATCTGCCAGAAGGGCGAGATATTGATGACCGGCAGCGCGTTGGAGATGATGCCGAGGAACAGCGCACCGAGCACGGCGCCGCCGACCGAGCCGATGCCGCCGGCGATCGAGATGCCGCCGATGACGCAGGCGGCGATGATGTTGAGCTCATAGCCGTTGGCGACCTCGACCGAGGCGATGACGTAGCGCGAAATCCACAGATAGCCGCAGAGGCCGCCGATCATCCCCGAGATGCAGAAGACGATGAATTTCGTCCGGCCGACATCGATGCCGGCATAGACCGATGCGGTCGGGTTGACGCCGATGGCATAGATCGAGCGGCCGAGCGCGGTGCGCGTCATCACGAGGAAAAACAATGCAATGACCAGCAGGGCGATCCACGACAGTACCGGAATGCCGAGGAAAGCCGCACGCTGCAGGCCGATGAACTCAGCGCTCATCTGGTCGGCGTTGACCCAGGCGCCGCCTGAAATAACGAACGTGGCGCCGCGGTAGATGGTGAGGGTGCCGAGCGTTACCACGATCGAGGGAATGTTCAGCCGCCATACCAGCAGGCCGTTGATGGCGCCGAGCACCAGGCCGACCAGCAGTGCGATGACGATCAGCAGCGGGATCGGGATCGCCGGATGCGCGGCGTTCAGCATTGCCACCACCATGCCGGTGAAGCAGAGATTTGAAGCCATCGACAGGTCGATCGAGCGGGTCAGGATGACGACCATCTGGCCGAGCGCCAGGATCATCAGGATCGACGTGTCGTTGAACACCTGGCGCAGGTTGGCCGGATCGGCAAAACCTGGAAACCGCGTGGAGATCAGCCCGATCAGCACGACGATTGCCGCCAGCAGCCAGACCTCGCGGTGTTTGAGAAGAGCCTTCATGCCGCGATCCCCGCTGCCGTCCTGACCAAGGTTTCGGCGTCGAGCCCTTTATTGTCGTAGACCGCGGCAATGCGGCCCTCGCGCATAACGACGACGCGGTCCGACATGCCGAGGATTTCCGGCAATTCGGACGACACCATGATCACCGACAGGCCTTGCGCGACGAGCTCGGCCATGAAGCCGTGCACGGCCGCCTTCGAGCCGATGTCGATGCCCTTGGTCGGCTCGTCCAGGATGATCACCTTGGGCGCGGTCGCCAGCCATTTGGCGATGACGATCTTCTGCTGGTTGCCGCCCGACAGCGTGCCGACGTCCTGGCTGAGCGAGGAGGCGCGCAGATCGAGCCGCTCGGTGTAGGAGCGGGCCAGCGCGAACTCTTCGGCCAGCCGCAATATGCCGGACTTGGATGTCCGTTTGAGCGAGGGCAGCGAGACATTCTGGAAGATCGGCAGGCCGATCACCACGCCTTGCTTGCCGCGCTCCTCCGGCACATAGACGATGCCGGCGTCGATCGAATCCGCCGCCGATTTCGGCGCGATTGCCTTACCCTCCAGCGTGATCGTGCCGCCGCTGGTGCGGGTGATGCCTGATATCGCCTGCATCACCTCGCTGCGCCCGGCGCCGACAAGGCCGTAGAAGCCGAGGATTTCGCCCCTGTGCAGCTCGAAGCCTATGTCGTCGAACTCGGTCGGGTGCGACAGGCCGGAGACGGCCAGCACCGGCGCGCCGATCTCGGCCTTGCGCTGCGGAAAGATGTGATCGACCGAGCGGCCGACCATCATGCGCACGATCTGGCTCTGGCCGGCGTCCTTGATCAGGCCTTCGCCGACCATCTCGCCGTCGCGGAACACGGTATAGCGGTCGGCGATGTGGTAGATCTCATCGAATTTGTGGCTGATGAACAGGATCGCCTTGCCGTCGCTCTTGAGGAATTCGATCAGCAGGAAAAGCTCTTCGATCTCCTTCATCGAAAGCGCTGCCGTCGGCTCGTCCATGATGACGATCCGCGCGTCGATGGACATGGCGCGGGCAACCGCGACTAGGTGCTTGTTGGCAATGCCGAGATCCTTCAGCCTGGCGTCGGCGTCGATATGGCCGGCGCCCATCGTGTCGAGCACCTCGCGGGCATTCTTGCGCATGGTGCGCCAGTCGATGGTTTTGAAACGCGTGCGCGGCGCATGGCCGAGGAAGATGTTTTCGGCCACCGTCAGGTCGTCGAACAGCACGGTTTCCTGGTGGATGGCGGTGATGCCATGCCCGAACGCGGCGTGGGCGCTGGGCAGTGTGACCGGCTGGCCGTCGATGCTGATCGTGCCAGCATCCGGCTGGTAGATGCCGGTCATGATCTTGACCAGCGTCGACTTGCCGGCGCCGTTTTCGCCGATCAGCGCGGTTACCTGGCCGGGATAGAGCGACAGGCCGACATTGTGCAGCGCCCGCACGCCGGGAAAGCTTTTCGAGATGCCGGACAGCGTCAGGCGCGGTCCGGATGACAAAGGCGCTTCATGTGCCACTTCGTGCTGGGCTGTCGTGTCCATAATCGTATCAAGCCCTGTAGCAAGGTTCGTTTGAAAGCGCGGCGGAACCTGAGCCCCGCCGCACCGTTTCGAAGGTCCCAGGATCAATAGATCTTGGAGAACTTTTCGATGTTCGACTTGTCGAACTGGAAGGGCGGAGCCATCGCAGCCGAGTTGGTGTCGTCGAGCGTGACCTTGCCGACGCGGCCGATCGACAGCGTAGCACCGGGCTTGGCCTCTTCCTTCTTCACCGCCAGGTCGTGGGCGAGGTAGACGGCGGAGTAGCCGAGATCGATCGGGTTCCACAGCGCAACCGCCTGGCTGGCGCCATTGTCGATGAACTTCTTGAACTCCGACGGCAGCGCCAGGCCGGTGACGTTGACCTTGCCGATCAGGCCTTCATCGGTCACCACCTGCGCGGCGGCAACGACGCCGACCGTGGTCGGTGCGATGATCGCCTTGAGGTTCGGATAGGACTTCAGCAGGCCCTTGGCTTCGTCCGTGCTCTTGGCCGAGTCGTCGTCGCCATAGACGGTGGCGACGAGCTTGATCTTGGGGAACTTCTCCGGCAGCACCTTCTTGGCGGCGTCGATCCAGGCATTCTGGTTGGTCGCGGTCGAAGAAGCCGACAGGATGGCGACATCGCCGCCTTCCGGCAGGTAGTCGGCGGCCAGCTTGATGATGGTCTCACCGATCAGGTTGGTATCGGAGGGGTTGAGGTGAAGCTGGCGTCCTTCCGGCGCGACGCCTGAATCCCACGAGATGACGGTAATGCCGCGCTGCATCGCCTTCTTCAGCACTGGCACCAGCGCGTCGGCGTCGTTCGCCGAAATGGCGATGGCATCGACCTTCTGGGCGATCAGCGAATTGACCACTTCGATCTGCGCTTCGGCGGTCGCCTTGGTCGGGCCGGTGTAGATGATGTCGACATCGCCGAGTTCCTTGGCCGCCTCTTCGGCGCCCTTGTTGGCGGCGTCGAAGAAGCCGTTGCCGAGCGACTTCACCACCAGCGCGATCTTGACGTTTTCGGCGTAGGCGGCATTCACGAACATGGCGGCGGAGAACGCCGCCGTAACCATCAATTTCTTCAGAAAGCTCATCGAATATCCTCCCTTGAGCGTTGCATTCCATCGCCGCTGCGGGCGTGAGTGGTTCTCAGGCCTGCAGCGAAGATTCTTCCTTGTTGGTTGCCGTTGTGCGGGCGATGATCAGCGTCACGCCGGCGGTCTCCAGCATCTTGGCTTCGCGATCCTCGATGGCGTCGTCGGTGATCACCGTGGCGATGCGCGACAGGCCGCACAGGATCAGGCTCGAGCGTTTGCGGAACTTCGAGGAATCGACCAGCACCACCAATTCGTCTGCCTGGTCGATCAGTTTCTGCTCGGCCTGGATCAGCAGCGGGTCGCCTTCCATAAGACCGAGCGGCCCCAGCCCTTGCGCGCCCATGAACATGCGGCGCGCGTAGAAATTGCGCGTCACGTCATTGTCGAACGGCGACAGGATGATGTTCTGCTCGCGGTAGATGGTGCCGCCCGACAGCATCACCGTGTTCTTGGAGTGCCTGAGCAAGTGCTCCGCGATCGGGAAGGAATTGGTGAAGATCGGCATGCGGCGGCCGGTCAGGAAATGCACCATCTGGAAGGTGGTGGTGCCGCCATTGATGATGATCGGCTCGCCGTCCTTGCACAGATCCACGGCTTCCCGCGCGATTGCCCGCTTCTGCGAAGCGTTGATGGTCTCGTTGACGGAAAAGGGCCGGCCGGCAAGGCCGATGAACTGCGGCGGCGAAAGCGCCTCGGCGCCGCCGCGCACCCGGCGCAGCCGCTTTTGCACATGCAATGCCGCGATGTCGCGCCGGATCGTCGCCTCCGACGACTCCGTCAGGTCGACCATCTCCTGCACCGTCACCACAGGCTTTTCCTGGACGGCGGACAGAATGATCCTGTGGCGCTCTTTCTCGTGCATGGTTCCTCCCTGCCGGAGCATCTAGTCACCCAAAGCGCGCAGTGTCAATCATTTCCGATCAGATAATTTCATTGTGCAATGCAATATGACTGATATTGATCGTTTGTGATTGACAAGGCCGCTGCTTGCGTAGAAATTCGTACAAAAGGGACCCGCGCCGTTTGCGTGTCCCAAAGGGAGGATACCTATGCTCGACAAGCGCTCCGGCACGCGCCTCGCCAATCTTTGGGATGACGCAAAAGCGCAAGCAATGAGCGAGCCCGAACGTCTGGTCTATCGCTCGAATGTTCTTGGCTCCGACAAGCGCGTCACCAATTATGGCGGCGGCAACACCTCCTCCAAGATCTGGCAAAACGATCCGCTCACCGGCGAGAGCGTAGAAGTGCTGTGGGTCAAGGGCTCGGGCGGCGACAGCGCCTCGATCAAGCTCGACGGCTTCGCCACGCTCTACATGGACAAATTGCGCGCGCTGAAAGGTCTCTATCGCGGCCTCGAACATGAAGACGAGATGGTCGGCTATCTGCCCCATTGCACCTTCAACCTCAACCCGCGCGCGGCTTCCATCGACACGCCGCTGCATGCCTTCGTGCCGAAGCCTTTTGTCGACCATATGCATCCCGATGCCATCATCGCCATTGCCGCCGCCAAGGATTCGCAGGCGCTGACCAAGGAGATCTTCGGCGACACGATCGGCTGGCTGCCATGGAAACGTCCGGGCTTCGAGCTCGGCCTGTGGCTGGAGAAATTCTGCCGCGAAAACCCCGAAGCCAAGGGTGTCGTACTGGCCAGTCATGGCCTGTTCAGCTGGGGCGACACGCCGAAGGAATGCTACGAGACGACGATCTCGGTGATCAACCAGGCGATCGACTGGTTCGAGCGCAAGAGCCAGGGCAAGCCGATTTTCGGCGGCGAAGTCGTCAAATCCCTCGATGCGCCTGCGCGTCGCGCCGCGGCCGCAAAACTGATGCCGAGGATCCGTGGCCTGATCTCGGAGAACAGCCACAAGCTCGGCCATTTCGACGATTCCCCTGCCGTGCTCGAATTCGTCAATTCCAGGGATTTGCGGCCGCTGGCGGCACTCGGCACGTCCTGCCCGGACCACTTCCTGCGAACCAAGATCCGGCCGCTGGTCATCGAGTTCGACCCCCAAAATCCCGACGTCGATGCCGTCATTGCCCGTCTTGCCGATGATGTGGCGGAGTATCGCGTCGGCTATCAGGCCTATTATGACCGCTGCAAGCACGCGGATTCGCCACCGGTGCGCGATCCGAACGCCGTCGTCTATCTGATGCCCGGCGTTGGCATGTTCACCTTCGCCGGCGACAAGGCGACGGCGCGCATATCGGGCGAGTTCTACGTCAACGCCATCAACGTCATGCGCGGTGCCTCGACGGTCTCGACCTATGTCGGCCTGCCCGACCAGGAAGCCTTCGACATCGAATACTGGCTGCTCGAAGAGGCAAAGCTGCAGCGCCTGCCGAAACCAAAGGCTCTTGCCGGCCAGATTGCGCTGGTCACCGGCGGCGCCGGCGGCATTGGCCGGGCCACCGCCAACCGGCTGCTGCGCGAGGGCGCGTGCGTCGTGCTGGCCGATATCGACGAAGCAGCCCTTGCCGGCGCCAATGACGAGCTTGCCAAGGCCTATGGCAAGGATTTCGTGCGGCCCGTAGTCATCAACGTCACGTCCGAGGATCAGGTGATCTCCGGCTTTGCCGAAACGGCGGTCGAATTCGGCGGCATCGATATTCTGGTCTCCAATGCCGGCCTGGCCTCCTCGGCGCCGATCGAGGACACCACGCTGACGCTGTGGAACAAGAACATGGACATCCTGTCGACCGGCTATTTCCTGGTTTCGCGGGAGGCGTTCCGGCTGTTTCGGGCGCAGAAGATCGGCGGCAACGTCGTCTTCGTCGCCTCCAAGAATGGGCTTGCCGCATCGCCAAACGCCGCCGCCTATTGCACTGCCAAGGCCGCCGAAATCCATCTGGCACGCTGCCTGGCGCTGGAAGGCGCGGAAGCGCAGATCAGGGTCAATGTCGTCAACCCCGACGCCGTGCTGCGCGGCTCGAAGATCTGGAGCGGCGAATGGAAGGAACAGCGCGCCGCCGCCTACAAGATGTCGACCGACGATCTCGAGGAGCACTACCGCTCGCGTTCGATGCTGAAGCGGTCGGTGTTCCCCGAAGACATCGCCGAGGCGATCTATTTCTTCGCCTCCGATATGTCGGCCAAATCGACCGGTAACATCATCAACGTCGACGCCGGCAACGCACAGAGCTTTACGCGATAAGCAGTCGTTTGAGGGTTGGCGCCGACGCCGGAGCTTTACCCTTCTCCCCGTTACCATACGGGGAGAAGGTGCCGGCAGGCGGATGAGGGGCAGCGCCAACCGAACGCATTTGGGAGGAAACTTTAGTGTCCGAAACCATCATCTCCGCCGATGTTGTCGAGAAAGATAATGCCGCGCGCAACGCCAATCTCAAGCGCGACTACGAGTCCCTCGGCGAGCGCCTCGACCGCCGCGGCATCGCCATCGACGCCATCCGCGACAAGGTCGAGAAATTCGCCGTCGCCATCCCGTCCTGGGGCGTCGGCACCGGCGGCACCCGCTTTGCCCGCTTTCCCGGCGCCGGAGAGCCGCGTGACATTTTCGACAAGATCGAGGACTGCGCCGTCATCCGGCAATTGACGCAGGCGACGCCGACCGTCTCGCTGCATATTCCCTGGGACAAGGCCGATCCGAACCGGCTGAAGCAGGCGGCATCCCGCTTCGGCCTCGGCTTCGACGCCATCAACTCCAACACCTTCTCCGACGCCAGGGACCAAAAACTTTCCTATAAATTCGGCTCGCTGTCGCATGCCGATGCAGCGACACGCCGGCAGGCGGTCGAGCATAATCTCGAATGCATCGAGATCGGCAGGACGCTGGGCTCCAAAGCGCTGACGGTATGGATCGGTGACGGCTCGAACTTTCCCGGCCAGGTCAATTTCGCCAAGGCATTCGAGCGCTATCTCGACGCGATGAAGGAGATCTATGCCGGACTGCCGGACGGCTGGAAACTGTTCACCGAGCACAAGATGTACGAGCCGGCCTTCTATTCGACCGTCGTGCAGGATTGGGGCACCAACTACATCATCGCCAACGAGCTTGGCGACAAGGCGTTCTGTCTGGTCGACCTTGGCCATCACGCCCCCAACGTCAACATCGAGATGATCGTGTCGCGACTGATCCAGTTCAAGAAACTTGGCGGCTTCCATTTCAACGATTCGAAATATGGCGACGACGATCTCGACGCCGGCTCGATCGATCCCTACCGGCTGTTCCTCGTCTTCAATGAACTGGTCGATGCCGAGCTTGCCGGTGCCGAAGGTTTCGATCCGGCCCACATGCTCGACCAGAGCCATAACGTCACCGATCCGATAGAAAGCCTGATGTTGTCGGCGGTCGAGGTGCAGCGCGCCTATGCGCAGGCGCTGCTGGTCGACCGCAAGGCGCTCGAAGGCTTCCAGGACGCCAATGACGCGCTGATGGCGACGCAGACGCTGAAGACAGCCTATCGCACCGACGTCGAGCCGATCCTTGCCACGGCGCGGCTGAAGACCGGCGGCGCCATCGATCCGGTCGCCGCCTACCGCGCCGCCGGCTACCGAGCGAAGGTCGCAGCCGAACGGCCGGCGGTGGCGAGCGTCGGCGGCGGGATTGTTTGATGTTGGGGGTGAAAATGAAAAACCCGCCACGAAGGGCGGGTCGTTGGAGGCACCACACTCAAATTAGTAGCATAGCTGCCGGCACAAAGCAAGAACAAAATTGCTGTAACGTGAAAATTCTGGGAGCCGCGATGAAGCGTGGCCTTGTTTCCAACGCTGCGGCGCTCAGAAGTAACGGCATGGATCCTAGGGTCTCCGCGACGTCGCTTCGCTCCTGCTCCGCCCTAGGATGACGAAGGCGTGAGGGCCTACAGCTAATCGCAGATGTTGGGGATTGGCGGCTGATGGCAATGGCAAACGTTGCAGGCTGGCGGCTGCTGGCAAATCGCAAACTTTCGGGATTAGCCGATCCCTCCCTCCCTTCGTCATCCTAGGGCGGAGCAGGAGCGAAGCGACGTAGCGGAGACCCTAGGATCCATATGTGGACGGCGCCCTGCCTGCAACGGTTGTTTTGCGTCGTTTTCGATCGCTTGCGTCCATATGTCCGGCCTTTGAGCACGGTCCTTGCGGCCGCTGGCCAAGGTGGGGTTCGCGACGCCCGTTCCAATCATGCCAGCGGTTTCGTTGGCCAATGGATCCCTCGGAGTTTCGCGCGTCACGGATCGATCGATCACGCCATCTTCCTTCCGTTGCAAGAGCTTGTGTTCGGTGTTCCTCCGTTGCGGCCTATCCGGGCATGTCAGCGTCGTGCTGAGCCGCGGTCAGGGCTGGCCGCAGGCCACCGCCGTAGGCGGCGCGAAGCGGCCTTGAGGGCGGCGAGGAGGCGTCAGGCTGCCCGCCAGGCCGCAACGGTACGGCTCGCCGGTGATCATCATCTTCCAGGCCATACGGGCGGTCTTGTTGGCGAGCGCCACAGCCGCCAGCTTCGGCGGCTTGCGCGCAATCAACGCCGCCAGCCACGGCGAGGCCTTGGCGCGGCCGCGACGCACCTGCTGGATGTGGGCCGTCGCGCCCACCACCAGCGCCTGCCGC
>NZ_JAMYME010000051.1:0-42099 GCF_040318345.1 Mesorhizobium sp. M1169
TTCCGTGCGTTGCATCAAAGGCCCCCGCGGGGGCCCGCCCCCCGCGGCCGCCCGGGGCCGGCCCCGCTCCCCCCCCCGCCCCGGGCGGGGGCGGGCCCGCCCCCCCGGCCGGTATAGCGCACCCGCTGATGCTTGGCGTCGATATGCGCCAGCACCCATTCGAGATACGGATCGATGAACGACCAGGCGCCCATGTTCTTGGGCTCCTCCTGGCACCACACCATCTCGGCATTGCGAAAGCGCGACAGTTCGGTGATCAGCGCCTTGGCCGGGAACGGATAGAGCTGCTCGACGCGCAGCAAATAGATGTCGTTGATGCCGCGCTTCTCGCGCTCTTCGTAGAGGTCGTAATAGACCTTGCCCGAACAGAGCACGACACGGCGGATTTTCGAATCCTTGGTGAGCTTGATGGCCTGGCCTGACAGCAGCTGGGCGTCGTCCCACAACAGCCGGTGAAAGGCGCTTTCGCCCGACATTTCCGGCAGCGTCGATACCGCCCGCTTGTGGCGCAGCAGCGACTTCGGCGTCATCAGGATCAGCGGCTTACGGAAGTCCCGCTTCAATTGCCGGCGCAAGATGTGGAAGTAATTGGCCGGCGTCGTGACGTTGGCGACCTGCATGTTGTCTTCGGCGCAAAGCTGCAGGAAGCGCTCGAGCCGGGCCGACGAGTGCTCCGGCCCCTGGCCTTCATAGCCATGCGGCAGCAGGCAGACGAGGCCCGACATTCTGAGCCATTTGCGCTCGCCCGACGAGATGAACTGGTCGAACACCACCTGGGCGCCGTTGGCGAAGTCGCCGAACTGCGCTTCCCACAGCGTCAGCGCCTTCGGCTCGGCCAGCGAGTAGCCATATTCAAAGCCGAGCACGGCCTCTTCCGACAGCATCGAGTTGATGACCTCGAAGCCGGCCTGCGCCGCCGACAGATTGTTGAGCGGAATGTAGCGTGTCTCGTCGCGCTGGTCGTAGAGCACGGAATGGCGCTGCGAGAAGGTGCCGCGCTCCGAATCCTGTCCGGACAGCCGGATCGGATTGCCGTCGAGCAGGATGGCGCCGAAGGCCAGCGCCTCGGCCGTCGACCAGTCGATGCCTTCGCCGGACTCGATCGCCTGGCGGCGGTTGTCGAGGAAGCGGATGATCGTCCTGTGCGCCTCGAAATCCTTCGGCACCTCGGTCAGTTTCTTGCCGATCTCCTTCAGCATCTTGACCGGCACGGCGGTCTTGCCGCGCCGCTGTTCGTCCTGGTTGTCGGCCGAGCGCAGGCCGGACCACGCGCCGTCCAGCCAGTCCGCCTTGTTCGGCTTGTAATGCTGGCCCACCTCGAATTCCTGCTCGAGATGCGCCCGCCAATCGGCCTTCATCTTTTCGAACTCGGCCTGGGTGATGTGGCCTTCGGAAATCAGCCGGTCGGCATAGATCTGCACCGTCGTCTTCTGGTTGCGGATCTTGCGATACATGATCGGTTGGGTGAAGGCGGGCTCGTCGCCCTCATTGTGGCCGAAGCGGCGGTAGCAGAACATGTCCACCACGACAGGCTTGTGGAACTTCATGCGGAATTCGATCGCCACCTTGGTCGCATGGACCACGGCTTCCGGATCGTCGCCATTGACGTGGAAGATCGGCGCCTCGATCATCTTGGCCACGTCGGACGGATAGGGCGACGAGCGCGAGAAGCGCGGGTTGGTGGTGAAGCCGATCTGGTTGTTGATGATGAAATGCAGCGTGCCGGCGACGCGGTGGCCGCGCAGGCCCGACAGGCCGAGGATTTCGGCAATCACGCCCTGGCCGGCAAAGGCGGCGTCGCCATGCAGCAGCAAGGGCAGCACCTTAGCACGCTCTTCCAGCGGCACGATCTCCTCGCGGCTGCGGCCGAACAGATAGTCCTGTTTGGCGCGCGCCTTGCCCATCACCACCGGGTCGACGATTTCCAGATGCGAGGGATTGGCGGTCAGCGACAGATGCACCTTGTTGCCGTCGAACTCGCGATCCGACGAGGCACCGAGATGGTACTTCACGTCGCCCGAGCCCTCGACCTCGTCGGGCGCGGCCGAGCCGCCCTTGAACTCGTGGAAAATGGCGCGGTGCGGCTTGGCCATCACCTGCGACAGCACGTTCAGCCGGCCGCGATGCGCCATGCCGAGCACGATCTCCTTCATGCCGAGCTGGCCGCCGCGCTTGATGATCTGCTCCAGCGCCGGGATCAGTGACTCGCCGCCATCAAGGCCGAAGCGCTTGGTGCCCTTGTATTTGACATCGATGAATTGCTCGAAGCCTTCCGCCTCGACAAGCTTCTGCAGGATTGCCTTCTTGCCGGCGGCGGTGAAGGAGATCTCCTTGTCGGTGCCTTCGATACGCGCCTGGATCCAGGCCTTCTCCTCGGGATCGGAAATATGCATGAATTCGACGCCGAGCGTCGAGCAATAGGTCCGGGTCAGGATATCGAGCATCTGCCGGATGGTGCCGAATTCCAGCCCGAGCACATTGTCGAGGAAGATCGGCCGGTCGTAGTCGGCTTCGGTGAAGCCGTAATTCTCCGGCGACAGCTCGTTATAATCCTCGAGCGGCTTGGCAATGCCAAGCGGATCGAGATTGGCGTGCAGGTGGCCGCGCATGCGGAAGGCGCGGATCATCATGATGGCACGGACGGAATCGCGCGTCGCCTGATGCACGTCGGCGTCGGAAAGCGCTGCGCCGTTGCCGGCCGCCCTGTCCTTGACCTTTTTTTCGATGTGCTTTTCGACCAGGCCCCAATTGCCGTCCAGCGCCGAGACCAGCTCGCCATTGGCCTGCATCGGCCAGGTGGGCTTGGCCCAAGAGGCGCCCTTGGCGTTCCTGCGCACGTCGCCGGCGTCATCCTTCAGCGCCGCGAAGAAGTCCTGCCATTCGGGATCGACCGAAGCGGGATCGTCCTCATAGGCGGCATAGAGCGCGTCGATGTAATCGGCATTGCCGCCATAGAGGAAAGAGGTAAGCGAAAATTGGTCGTTGGCCTGATCTTGTCTTGCCATGTCACTGTCGAAGCCTTTGCTTCGTCTCCTTTGTTGGAGGGGAGTAAGGGAATAGGGGAGTAAGGGAGTAGGGCAAATGCCCTCGTCTTGTTCCCTACTCCCCTATTCCCGTACTCCCTTACTCCCCTAACCCTTGATCGCCTCGACCAGCGTCGTGCCGAGCCGGGCCGGCGACGGCGAAACCTTGATGCCGGCCGATTCCATCGCCGCGATCTTGTCTTCCGCGCCGCCCTTGCCGCCGGAGATGACCGCGCCCGCATGGCCCATGGTGCGGCCCGCCGGCGCGGTGCGCCCGGCGATGAAGCCGGCCATCGGCTTGCTGCGGCCGCGCTTTGCCTCGTCCTTGAGGAATTGCGCGGCGTCTTCCTCGGCCGAACCGCCGATTTCACCGATCATGATGATCGACTTGGTCTCGTCGTCGGCGAGGAACATCTCCAGCACGTCGATGAACTCCGTGCCTTTGACCGGATCGCCGCCGATGCCGACGGCGGTGGTCTGGCCGAGGCCGACATTCGTGGTCTGGAACACCGCCTCATAGGTAAGCGTTCCCGAGCGGGAAACAACGCCGACCGAGCCCTTGCGGAAGATGTTGCCGGGCATGATGCCTATCTTGCATTCGTCGGGGGTCAGCACGCCGGGGCAGTTCGGCCCGATCAGCCGCGACGTCGAACGGTCGAGCCTCGCCTTGACCTTGATCATGTCCATCACCGGTATGCCCTCGGTGATGCAGACGATCAGCGGGATCTCGGCCTCGATCGCTTCCAGGATCGCTTCGGCAGCACCCGCCGGCGGCACGTAGACGACCGAAGCGTTGGCGCCGGTCCTGGCCTTGCCTTCGGCTACGGTGGCGAAGATCGGAAGCGCCTCGCCTTTGGCGCCGGTCCAGGTTTCGCCGCCCTTCTTGGGGTGGATGCCGCCGACCATCTTTGTGCCGTGGTAGGCGAGCGCCTGTTCGGTATGGAACGTGCCGGTCTTGCCGGTCAGGCCCTGCACCAGCACCTTGGTGTTCTTGTCGACGAGAATGGACATCGGAGCCCTTTTCTAAAAACCGTTGATCGAGGAAGGCGAGACGCGCCGGTAGACGCCGCTCACCATGTCTTGCCAGCCATCGCCGCCGGCAGGTTTGAAATGCAGTCGCATGCGGAAGGCATCGGCATTGTCGAAAATATAAGTCACACGCGCGGAGCCGCGCTGCGACGACCGCTCCAGAACCAGCTCCGTGCCGTTCCAGCTGCCTTTGGCCGGCGACATCGGCACGAAACCCATCGAATCGAACTGGTGCATGGTGACGATTTTGTTTTGCTGGTCGAAGCCGAACACGCTGTACGCGCCGAACGAAACCGTGCCGTCGCGGCGCTGGCGATAGCGCTGCACTACGAACAGGCCGCCGAACTGTGCCTCTGCCAGTATTTCCGAACTCGCTGTTCCGCCGTCGGCCCATTTCGTGGCCGACACCTCTTCCTCGCCGCGCCACGCTCCGACCAGCGCCCGCAGGCGCTGGTGATCGGCCGAGAGTGAGGAGAAGGGCGCAGCGTTCATGGTCAGAGCCGCTTGAGATCGGCGGCGGTGAGGTCGCTCTTAGCGTTGCCGGTGTTGAGCGTCGTCGCCGGCTCGAACATCAGCACCACCGGCTGTTCGCTGAGCGAGCGCGGCCGGTGCTCGACGGCGCGCGGCACAACGATGAACTCGCCGCTGCCAAGCTCAACCGTGCCGTCGCGGAAATCGATGGCGATGCGGCCGCGCAGCACCAAGAATGCTTCGTCTTCATTGTCATGCGCGTGCCAGTCGAAGACATCGCCGAATTTGGCGATCTTGACCTGGCTGTCGTTCACGTCGCCGGCGATATGCGGATCGAAGACCTTCTTGATCTTCTGATCCGCCGCCTCGACGAGGTTTATCTTGTGCGGAGGCATCGCCTATCAACCTTGACCCTGAAGTTCTGTTTTCAAGCTGGGCATTTTTGGTTTCCGTGAACGACAGCACCGATCCATCGGCCCCCGGCGCGCCGGATCGTCACGATCTGCACCGATAAATTGCCGCCAGACGTTCTCAATTCACCAAGGGACTTGGGGTCATCATCGGCTTGGAAACTGCTGCCATATTTGGTCAGAAGCCTTTTCAGGATCATGTTGGCGGCCAGCTTCGGATCGTTGGTGCCGAAGGAGACCAGGCAGTCGCAGCGACCGTTCGAACTCTTGATTGAGGCAACGATTTCCGTAGCCTTGTAGACTTGTAGCCCGTCGGATCCGGCCTTGAACCCGCTTTGCCGGGCAACCGCGTTGAACCGGCCGAAGCTGGGCGCCGTTGCCGGACATAAGTTCATGAAGAGATTGACCCTCTTGCCGATCCAGGCGGGCGACTTCGAACTATCCGCGGCCGCAGCAGCGCTGGCCCAAAAGGCCATGCCGCAGAGCGCTATGGCCAGCAACCGATGCATCAGTCGCCCTTCACCGCCGCGACAATCTTCTTGGCTGCGTCATCGAGGTCATCGGCCGACACCACGTTCAGCCCGCTGTCGTTGATGATCTTCTTGCCGAGCTCGGCATTGGTGCCTTCCAGCCGCACCACCAGCGGCACTTGCAGGCCGACCTCCTTGACCGCGGCGATGACGCCCTCGGCGATGATGTCGCACTTCATGATGCCGCCGAAGATGTTGATCAGGATGCCTTTGACCGCCGGATCCTTGGTGATGATCTTGAACGCCGCCGTCACCTTTTCTTTCGACGCGCCGCCGCCGACATCGAGGAAGTTGGCCGGCTCGGCGCCATAGAGCTTGATGATGTCCATCGTTGCCATGGCAAGGCCGGCGCCGTTGACCATGCAGCCGATATTGCCGTCGAGCGCGACATAGGCGAGGTCGTATTTCGACGCCTCGATCTCCTTCTCGTCCTCTTCGGTGGTGTCGCGCAATTCGAGCACGTCGGGGTGGCGGAACAGCGCATTGTTGTCGAACGACACTTTTGCGTCGAGCACGCGCAGCCGGCCGTTCTTCATGACGATCAAAGGGTTGACCTCGAGCAGGCTCATGTCCTTCTCGACAAAGGCCTTGTAGAGGATGGGGAACAGCGTGGCGCCATCCTTGGCGGCGTCGCCGTCGAGCCTCAGTGCGGCGTTGAGCTTCTTCACATCGTCGGCCGTCACGCCCTTTTCCGGGTCGATGGCGACGGTGATGATCTTTTCCGGCGTGTCGTGGGCGACCGCCTCGATGTCCATGCCGCCCTCGGTCGAGACGACGAAGGCGACGCGCCCGACCGAGCGGTCGACCAGGATCGACAGATAGAGCTCGCGGTCGATGTCGGCGCCGTCCTCGACGTAGAGCCGGTTGACCTGCTTGCCGGCCGGGCCGGTCTGCTTGGTGACCAGCGTATGGCCGAGCATCTCCTTGGCGTTGGCGACGACCTCGGCCACCGACTTCGCCAGCCTGACGCCGCCCTTGGCATCGGGCCCGAGCTCCTTGAACTTGCCCTTGCCGCGGCCGCCGGCATGGATCTGGCTCTTGACTACATAGAGTGGGCCGGGCAGCGCCTTGGCGGCAGCTTCCGCCTCGCTCGCCTTGAACACCGGCACGCCCTCGGCCACGGGTGCGCCAAAGCCTTTCAGCAGCGCCTTGCCCTGATATTCATGGATGTTCATGCGCTATGTCTCCAGCTTGCTTGGCGGGCTTGGTTACCGGCTTACTTGGCCGCGAGATGCGGAGCGATCTTGACGCAGGCGTCGCACAGGCCCTGCACCGCCGCGACCGAATTGTCGAACATCTTCTGCTCGCTCTTCGCGAGCTCGATCTCGATGATCCGCTCGACGCCGCCGGCGCCGATTACCACGGGAACGCCGACATAGGTGTTCTTGACGCCATATTGGCCGGAGAGGTACGCCGCACAGGGCAGCACCCGCTTCTTGTCCTTGAGATAGGCTTCGGCCATGGCGATGGCCGAGGCGGCCGGCGCATAAAAGGCAGAGCCGGTCTTGAGCAGGCCGACGATCTCGGCGCCGCCGTCGCGGGTGCGTTGCACGATCTGGTCGAGCCGCTCTTTCGAGGTCCAGCCCATCTTGATGAGGTCGGGCAGCGGGATGCCGGCAACCGTCGAATAGCGGATCATCGGCACCATGGAATCGCCATGGCCGCCGAGCACGAAGGCGGTGACGTCCTCGACCGAGACCTTGAATTCCTCGGCCAGGAAATAACGAAAGCGCGAACTGTCGAGCACGCCGGCCATGCCGACGACATGGCTCTTGGGCAGGCCGGAAAACTTCTGCAGCGCCCAGACCATGGCGTCGAGCGGATTGGTGATGCAGATGACGAAGGCTTTCGGCGCGTATTTCTTGAGGCCGGCGCCGACCTGCTCCATCACCTTCAGATTGATGCCTAGAAGATCGTCGCGGCTCATGCCGGGCTTACGCGGCACGCCGGCGGTGACGATGCAGACATCGGCGCCCTCGATGCCGGCATAGTCGTTGACGCCGGTCAGCCTCGAGTCGAACCCATCGACCGGCGACGACTGCGCGATGTCCAGTCCCTTGCCTTGGGGGATGCCTTCGGCGATATCGAACAGCACGACGTCGCCGAGATCCTTGAGGCCGACCATGTGGGCGAGGGTGCCGCCGATCATGCCCGAGCCGATGAGCGCTATCTTGTTGCGTGCCATGTCAGGATGTTTTCCCTTTGACTATGACGGCGCCCAAATCCTTGACGATTTGATGACGGCGTCGGAGGAAGAGGCCGGAATGCTGCGGAACCGCGAAATTCGCCGCACGAAATAGCCCCGGCCGCACAAAAATTCAAACGATTATTTTGGAGTGAGTAATTTCAATCGGTTAGAAACAATGGGAATTACGTAAACGTCAAAATTCTGAAGCCGACTAGAGGAATTCTACACAATGGCAGTGGAAATCAGAAGGCCGTTTCCTGGCGATGACGCCCTTGTGATGCGGGTTGCCGACGAAGTCTTCGACGAGCCGGTCAGGCCGGATCGGCTCTCCGCCTATCTCGCGGGGCCCGGTCATTTCATGGTCGTGAACCTCGCCGACGGCATCGTCGTTGGCCAATGCGCAGCCGTCATCCACCGCCACCCGGACAAGGTGAGCGAACTCTACATA
Organism: Mesorhizobium sp. M1169; assembly: GCF_040318345.1. NCBI lineage: Bacteria > Pseudomonadati > Pseudomonadota > Alphaproteobacteria > Hyphomicrobiales > Phyllobacteriaceae > Mesorhizobium > Mesorhizobium sp. M1169. The sequence goes on from NZ_JAMYME010000051.1 coordinate 8,100, forward strand.
GACGAGGTCGGCGTGGCGCCGGCCTTTCAACGCCTAGGCATTGCGACGAGGATGCTCGGCGCCATGCTGGCACGCGGTCGCGAGCATGGCTGTGAGGAGGCGTGGGTCGGCACCGACCCGGACAATGTTGCTGCTCGCGCACTTTACGAGTCGCGAAAAGAGCCGCATGGACCGGCGGAGGGGTTCGTCATGTATGTTTATCGGTTATAGCCGGCGGCAGCGACCCCTTCTGTACTATCCCTCACGCCTGAGCCTGCCGTGCCTCGGTCGATGATCCCTGCGCCCCCTGCCTCTCCGCCCAGTTCTCCAGCCAGTCGTGGCTCTGCATCTCGATCAGCCGCGATGCGGTGCGCTCGAACTCGAAGACTTCGTTGCCGCGCTTGGCCGTATAGAGCTGCGCCGGCGGTGCCGCGGCGCTCAGCACCAGCCGTACATGATGATCGTAGAGCGTATCGACCAGCAGGATGAAGCGCTTGGCTTCGTTGCGCTTGCCTTCGCCGAGCACCGGCACACGGTCGATGAAAATGGTCGAGAAACGGCTGGCAATGGCAAGATAGTCGCGGGCGCCGAGCGGCCTCTCGCAGAGATCGGCGAAGGAAAACCGCGCCGCCTCGCCGGCAGAACGCGGCACCACGACGTGCCGGCCCTTCACCGTCAGCATCGTCTCGGCCGTCGGCCTGCCATGCGTCATCACCGCCCACGCGTCGTCGAGCGCATGGTCGGCGGCGGCATCGGCCGCGGTGATGTAGACCGGCATGCGGCTGAGCTTGTCGAGGCGGTAGTCTTTATCGGCGTCCAGCGCCAGCACCTGCGCGTGGCGCTCCAGGATAGCGACAAACGGCAAAAACAACTGACGGTTCAGGCCGTCGCGGTAGAGATCCTGCGGCGCGACATTGGAAGTGGCAACCAGCACCACGCCATTGGCAAACAACGCCGAAAACAACCTTGACAGGATCATCGCATCGGCGATGTCGGTGACGGAGAACTCGTCGAAGCATAGCACCCAGGCTTCCTCGGCCAGCGCGCGCGCCACCGGCGGGATCGGATCGTCCTCCTTGGCCGTGCCGTTCTTGCGAGCCTGTCGGTGCTTCTGGATGCGGTCCTGCACGTCGGCCATGAAGTCGTTGAAATGCACCCGGCGCTTGCGCCGCACCGGCAGCAGCTCGAAAAACATGTCCATCAGCATGGTCTTGCCGCGGCCGACGCCGCCATGGATATAAAGGCCCTTGACCGCCTCGTGCACCTCGCGCTTGCGGGCGAACAACCACCCCAGCGCGCTTGATTTCTGCGCCAGCCGCTTTGCCGATATCTCTTCGATCAGCCGGTCGAGCGCAGCGGCGATCCGCTCCTGCGCCGGATCGCGCCCGATGGCGCCCGTCTCGACCAGATGGTCATAGCGCTGCTTGACGGTCGCATGAGTCTGGAGGCCGTCACGCAGATGCATTGGTCACGTCGTTCCGGAGCAATTCCAAGAAAAGTGTGCAGCGGTTTTCTGTCCGGAATTGCGTAAAAAACAAAAGAGAGCAATTCCAAGAAAAGTGTGTAACGGTTTTCCGTCCGGAATTGCGTAACAATGAGGGCCGTTTTCTTACCTTGTAAGCGAGATCGGCAGGCCGTTGGAAGTCTGGCCGTCGAATTTCTCGCCGCCTGAGGAATAAAGCCGTGCCAGCGTGCCGCCATTCTCGTCGTAGAGCGTCAGTTGCTTGCCGGCGACGTTCCAGGATTTGATGCCATCGAGCGGCGCCGGGCAATGCAGCGGTCCGGCGCGGTAGCCCGACCCGAATTTGGTCTGCGGCGTCGCCACCTGACAGCTCTGGCCGGACACGCTTGCCTTCCAAACACCGGCGACGCTGGACGCGGTCAGGTCGGCCGCACCGGCCGGCGCGGTCCCGTCGGGCGGCAGCGAGGCGACCTGCGTGTTCTGCGGCGCGGTCGGAAATTTCGACGGGTCGGCCGGGCCGGGTGTCGCCGGTGGCGGCAGCTGGTTTGCAGTCACCTTGCCGGCGGGCGCAGCTTCCAGCGGCGCCGGCTGCTGCTCGTCCATCGATGTGAACCGTGAGGTTGAACAGCCGCTCGCAACGAGCACGGCCAACGATACGGCCAGCGGGCCGGTTTTCGAAAGTTTCATTCTTCAACCTCCGTCGGATCGGGCTGGGGATGCCGTCCGCGCAATGTCCCCCTCACCAAGATGGAGAAGGTGGCGAAATTTCAACCCGATATGGTTAAAATACGGTTTGCGCCGGTAATGTTGCAAATTTGTCGCAAAATTCACATTGCCTGAAATTGCGTTACGCCTTGGCCGTTTGGCCGACACCTGCGGTTGATTTCGATACGGCGCGCTGGCGCCAAATCCCTGGCGTTCACCTCAAATGCTTGTGCGGGCCGGCGCCGGCATTATCTCTTGGCGATCAGCAAACTGCAGGGAGCCGATTTCTTGGCCGCGAGAAAGAGAGCCGCCAACCGCTATTACAGCGGGCCGCCCAGCGATCATTTCGACGGCACCTTGTTCTTCAATCCCGACGGACGGCCGCCCGGTCGCTTTGCCGATCTGTTGAAATGGCAATTGAGCCGCGAGCGCTCGAAATGGCCGGCGGCGGATCCGAGCCCGTTTCCACCGGCAAGACCGGTCGAGCGCATCGATGGTTCTGCGCTGCGCCTCACCATGGTCGGTCATTCCTCGCTGCTCGTCCAGACAGCCGGCCTGAACATCCTGACCGACCCGGTCTGGTCGCGACGCGTCTCGCCGCTCTCCTTCGCCGGTCCGAAACGCGTCAATCCGCCGGGCATCGCGTTTTCGCATTTGCCGCCGATCGACCTCGTGCTGGTCAGCCACAACCATTACGACCATCTCGACCTCGCCACGCTGAAGCGCCTGAAGACAAGACACGACCCGCTGCTGCTGACGCCGCTCGGCAACGACACGATCATCGGCGCTGCCGTGCCCCGTATGAGGCTTTCCGCGCATGACTGGGGCGACCGGGTCGATATCGGCGATGGCGTCGCCGTCCATGTCGAGCCGGTGCACCACTGGTCGGCCCGCGGTACTCGCGACCGGCGCATGGCGCTGTGGGCGGGTTTCGTCGTCGAGACACCCGACGCAAAGATCTATTTCGCCGGCGATACCGGCTTCCACGGTGGCATCAATTACCGGCTGATGGCGCAAAAGCACGGCGGCTTCCGCCTCGCCATCCTGCCGATCGGCGCCTATGAGCCGCGCTGGTTCATGGCGCCACATCACCAGGATCCGGAGGAGGCGGTGCAAGGCATGCTTTTGTGCAACGCCGCCTATGCAGCCGGCTGTCACTGGGGCACGTTCCGGCTCACCAACGAGCCGATCGACGAGCCGCCCAGAAAGCTCGGCGAAGCGCTCGATGCTGCCGGCCTGCCGCGGCAACGTTTTCGCGCCTTGCGGCCGGGCGAAGTCTGGGACGTGCCGGCGGTCTAGCGCGGCGGAACCTAAGGCATCACATAGACGTTTGTAGGTGTTCAAACCTGTCGCCTGCGCGAGGTGTCTCTCATGATCAGGTGGATCATCATTCTTTTGATTATCGCGGCCGCGGCGAGCCTGCTCGGCATGCCGGCACTGGCCGGAGCCGCCGCCACCGGCGCGCGCATCCTCATCGGCATCGTGCTGATCATCTTCCTGCTGATCGTGCTTGGCGTCTTCGCGGTGACTTGAAAATCACGCCGCGCTGGTAATTTCTGCCGCTATCCGCCATATAGGCGCCAAACCGGCAAGAGACCTTTCGATCGATGGCAAGCGCGGCCCCTTTCGCCAAGATGAACGGCATCGGCAACGAAATCATCGTTGCCGATATGCGTGGCCGTGCCGATCGCGTGACGCCTGCGGCAGCCGTCGCGCTTAATGCCGATGCGGCGACCAGGTTCGACCAGATCATGGCGATCCACGACCCCAGGACGCCGGGCACCGCCTTTTTCATCGACATCTTGAATTCCGACGGAACCAGGGCGCAAGCCTGCGGCAACGGCATGCGTTGTGTCGTCCAGGCGCTCGCCGCCGAGACCGGCCAGAAGACATTTGCCTTTGAAACAGTCGCCGGCATCCTCAATGCCGAGGAACATGCCGACGGAATGATCTCGGTCGACATGGGCAGGCCGCGCTTTGGCTGGCAGGACATCCCGCTGGCCGAGGAATTCCGCGACACCCGCATGATCGAGCTGCAGATCGGCCCGATCGATGCTCCGGTGCTGCATTCGCCGTCGGTCGTCTCGATGGGCAATCCGCACGCCATCTTCTGGGTCGACCGCGACGTCTGGTCGTACGAGCTCGAGCGCTTCGGCCCGCTGCTCGAAAACCACCCGATCTTCCCCGAGCGCGCCAACATCACCATCGCGCAGGTGACCTCGCCGGAGACCATGGCCATCCGCACCTGGGAGCGCGGCGCCGGCCTGACCAAGGCCTGCGGCACGGCTGCTTGCGCCGCTGTGGTCGCCGCGTCCCGCACCCGGCGTACCGGCCGCGGCGTCACGCTGATGACGCCCGGCGGCGGCTCGCTGCATGTTTTGTGGCGCGACGACGACCACGTCATCCTCACCGGTGCCGCCGAATGGGAATTTTCCGGCAGCTTCGATCCGTCGACCGGGGCGTGGGCGCGCGACACCGAAAGCGCCGCCTGATGGCTCCTCTTGGCAACAAGGGTATCGAGGTCGTCACCTTCGGCTGCCGGCTGAACACCTATGAATCCGAGGTGATGCGGCGTGAAGCCGAAAGTGCGGGCCTCGGCGGCCTCGAAGGCGGTGCCATCATCTTCAACACCTGCGCCGTCACCGGCGAGGCTGTACGCCAGGCCAAGCAGTCGATCAGAAAAGCCCGCCGTGAGAACCCGGCCGCCCGCATCATCGTCACCGGCTGCGCCGCGCAGACCGGCCCGCAGGATTTCGTCGCCATGGACGAGGTCGATCTCGTCCTCGGCAATGAGGAAAAGCTGAAGGCGCATTCCTATCGCGCGCTGCCGGATTTCGGCGTCAACGACACTGAGAAGGCGCGCGTCAACGATATCTTTTCGGTGCGCGAGACGGCCGCCCACATGGTCGACGCCATCGAGGGCCGGGCGCGCGCCTTTGTCCAGGTGCAGAACGGCTGCGACCACCGCTGCACCTTCTGCATCATTCCCTACGGTCGCGGCAATTCGCGCTCGGTGCCGATGGGCGCCGTGGTCGAGCAGATCAAGCGACTCGTCGGCAATGGTTATGCCGAGATCGTGCTGACGGGCGTCGACATGACCAGTTTTGGCGCCGATCTGCCGGGCGCACCGAAGCTCGGCAAATTGGTCAAGACCATCCTGAAGCAGGTGCCAGACGTGAAACGCCTGCGGCTTTCCTCGATCGACTCGATCGAAGCCGACGACGATCTGCTGGACGCCATCGCCACCGAGCCGAGGCTGATGCCGCATCTGCATCTGTCGCTGCAATCGGGTGACGACATGATCCTGAAGCGGATGAAGCGCCGGCACAGCCGCGACCAGTCGATCCGCTTTTGCGAGGATGTGCGCAAACTGCGCCCGGGCATTGTTTTTGGCGCCGACATCATCGCCGGCTTCCCGACCGAGACGGACGCCATGTTCGAAAACTCGCTGGAGATCGTCGAGGAATGCGGCCTGACGCATCTCCACGTCTTCCCGTTTTCGCCGCGCCAGGGCACGCCCGCCGCGCGCATGCCGCAGCTCCGCCGCGACGTCGTCAAGCAACGCGCGGCACGCCTGCGCGCCGCCGGCGAGGCCGCCTATCGCCGCCATCTTACCTCGCTCGCTGGAACGCATCAGTCGATCCTGGTCGAGCGTGACGGCCTTGGCCGCACCGAAGGGTTTACGCTGGCCGCGGTCTCTGCCGGCGCTCCGGGCGACATTGTCGAGGCTGATATCGCCGGCCATGACGGTATCCGACTGATCGCCGCGCCGCTTGCCGCCCGCGCCGCCTGAGAGCGCAAGACATGGCTGGGTTTTTCAAGAAGATATTTTCGTTCGGCAAGAAGGAAGTCGTCGAGGAGCGGCCCGACGAGGCCGCGCCGCTGCCGCCGATCAAATGGGACGAACTGGAGGCGCTGAAACCGGCCGCCGAGCAGGCCGTCCCGGAGTTTTTGAAACGCGAAGAATCGCGGCCCGAAGTCGAAGCCGTACCTCCACCGCCAGTCGAACCAGAGTTGTCTCCGGCACCGCAACCGGCGCCGGAAGAGCAGAAGCCTGAGCCGCCGCCGACCATTCCACCCGAGCCGGAAACGCCTGCTGAGGAACCGGAGGAGATCCGGGCCGAGCCGCAGCAGCCAGAAATCGTCCCCTCCCAGCCGGAACCTGCACCCGTCGAAGTGCCGGTAGTGCCCACCGAGGCTCCCTCAGCAGCGCCAGAGCGCGAAGTCCCGCCCGCCGAAATACCGCCCCCGATCCGCCAGCCAGCGCCGGCCGAGACGAAACCGATCTTGACCGAGATCGCGCCCGAACCGGAGGTCGTGCCGGCGCCCCACCCTCCCATCGAGGGGGAGGTAAAGCCCGAGCCGGAAGCCGTTCCGCAACCTGAGCCAAAGCCCGCCCCCGGCAAAGTCACCGTAACCAAGAAGGTCGAGCAGAAAGCCGAGCCGCAGAAGGCGCCCGAACCGGCGCCGAGGCGCTCCTGGTTCCAGCGCATGCGAGACGGGCTTGCCCGCTCTTCCAAGGAGTTGTCGGGCAACATCGCCGGCGTCTTCACCAAGCGGAAGCTTGACGAGGACACGCTGCAGGACCTGGAGGATGTGCTGATCCGCGCCGATCTCGGCATGGAGACGGCTTTGCGCGTTACCGACGCGCTCTCCGCCAGCCGCTACGGCAAGGACGTCTCCGACACCGAAGTCCGCGCCATCATGGCGGCCGAGGTGGAGAAGGTGCTGACGCATGTCGCCATGCCGCTGGAACTCGATCTAAGCCACAAGCCGCATGTCATCCTGGTCGTCGGTGTCAACGGCACCGGCAAGACCACAACCATCGGCAAGCTGGCGGCAAAGCTGACCGATGGCGGCCTCTCGGTGATGCTCGCCGCCGGCGACACTTTTCGCGCCGCCGCGATCGAGCAGCTGAAGATCTGGGGCGAGCGCACCAACTCGCCAGTCATTGCCTCGAAGCTCGGCGCCGACGCCGCTGGCCTCGCCTATGACGCATTCGAGCGGGCGAAGGAGGCCGGCTCCGACGTGCTGATCATCGACACCGCCGGGCGGCTGCAGAACAAGACCGAACTGATGGCGGAACTGGAAAAGATCGTCCGCGTGCTGGGCAAGCTCGATCCGGAAGCGCCGCACACCGTGCTGCAGACGGTCGATGCCACCACCGGCCAGAATGCGCTCAACCAGGTCGAGATCTTCCGCAATGTCGCCGGCGTCAACGGCCTGGTAATGACCAAGCTGGACGGCACGGCGCGCGGCGGTATTCTGGTGGCGATCGCGGCAAAGCACAAATTGCCGGTCTATTTCATCGGCGTCGGCGAACAGGTCGACGACCTCGAACCCTTTTCCGCAAGCGAATTCGCCAGGGCGATCGCTGGAGTGGCTTGACGAGCATGATTCCGAAAAGTTGCAGGCTCTTTGGATTGGATCATGCGTAAGAAGGACGCTATGAACCCACCCATCCTCGAAGGCGACCCGTCCGATCCGCGACGCAGGGCGTTGAACCCCGGCCTGAAATTCCTGCTCGAACTCGGGCCTGGCCTGGTGTTCTTTTTCACCACCATCCGCGGCGCGTGGCTTGTCGGGAAGTTTCCGATCCTCGGCCATATCGGCGAGCCTATCCTGATTGCCACAGCGTTCTTTATGGTGGCGACGGCACTGTCGCTCAGCGTTTCGTGGATTTTGACGCGTAGCTGGCCGATCATGCCGTTGGTCTCGGCCATCGTGGTGTTTGTGTTTGGCGCGCTGGCGCTGTGGCTGCAGGACAAGACCTTCGCTTTCATGAAGCCGACAATCATCAACAGCCTGTTCGGCATCACGTTGCTTGGCGGGTTGGCGTTTGGCAGATCGCTGTTGGGCTATGTCTTTGATTCCGCCTTCAATCTCGACGCCGAAGGCTGGCGCAAGCTCACTTTCCGATGGGGACTCTTCTTCCTTTTTCTGGCTGCGCTGAACGAGATCGTGTGGCGCAACTTTTCTGAGGAAGCCTGGCTTTATTTCAAGGTCTGGGGCACGATTCCCATTACCCTTGTCTTCACGTTAAGCCAAATGCCGTTGATCCTGCGCCATTCGCTCGAGGACAAGGCCGGCAAGGAAGAGAAGGCCGGCAAATAGAGCAATTCCAGGAAAGTGTGTAGCGGTTTTCCCGGGAAAAGCGCGTAGCGTTTTCCCTAGGGAATTGCATCAGAATAAGGGGAGAGGGGCATGGAATTCATCACCACGCGCGACGAGTTGAGGACGATCTACAAGACGCCTCGGCTGACCGACGGCTCGATCCGCAAGGAATTGAAGACATTGGACGGCCACTGCCGTTCATTCATCGGCAAGAGCCCGTTCGTGCTGATCGGCTCGTCCGACGGCGCCGGCAATGCCGATGTGACGCCCAAGGGCGACAGGCCGGGTTTTGTGGCAGTGCTCGACGAGAAGACCATCGCCATCCCCGACCGGCCGGGCAACAACCGGCTCGACACGCTGGAGAACATCCTTCTCAATCGCTCGGTCGGGCTGCTCTTCCTCATTCCCGGCATGAACGAGACGCTGCGTGTCAACGGCGATGCCCGCATCACCGTCGATGCGGCGTTACGCGAGCGGCTGGCGGTCGACGGCAAGGCGCCGCAAAGCGTCGTCGTGGTGACGGTCAAGGCCGCCTATATGCATTGCGCCAAGGCCTTCATGCGCTCCGAACTGTGGAAGCCGGAGAGCTGGTACGACCGCGCGACGCTGCCGACGCTCGGCCAGATCCTGCGCGACCAGCTGGCGCTCGCCGATTCGGCCGAGGCGACCGACCGCTGGCTGGATGAGGAATACAGGGAGACCATGTGGTAGCGTGCCCGGCAACGAATCGCCCAAGCCGGTCTCCATTCCTTTGCTGAACATCCTCGCCATCTCCGGCAGCCTGCGCGCCGCCTCGACCAATTCGGCCCTGGTCGCGGCACTCGCGCAAAACGCGCCGCCGGACTGTCACGTCTTCGTCTACGATGGACTTGGCCGGCTGCCGATCTTCAACCCCGACGACGAAGGCGAGCGGACGCCGCCGCAAGCAGCAGTGCTGATCGATGCGGTCACCGCCGCTGACGGCGTCATCGTCTCCTGCCCGGAATATGCCCACGGTGTGCCAGGCGGCCTGAAGAACGCGCTTGACTGGCTGGTGTCGCGCGATGCCGCCGTTGGCAAGCCAGCCATGCTGGTGCATGCCTCGCCGCGCTCGCTGTTTGCCCGCGCCGCACTGGTCGAGATCATGCGGACAATGTCTTTTGCGCTCCATGAGGAAGCAGCGCTCGAAATAGCGCTGCTCGGCAAGAAGCCGCCGGAGGTGGAGGATATCTTATCGCAGCCGGAAAACCGGCTGACGATGCGCGATGCCCTATCCGCCTTCGCGGAGTTCATCCGCTCGCGGTGAACGCCGGACCGTGCTTTCGCCATCCCAGGGTCTCCGCGACGGAGTTTCGCTCCTGCTCCGCCCCGGGATGACGACGCTAGGAGCTGCGGCCAATCTGTGCCGGGAACTATCCCTTGCTCCTCCGCGTCTCGACGTCGGTCTCGCCGACGAACCAGTCGCGTGCAGCGACCTCCTCGAAAACCACCCAGACATCGTTGTTGGTCAGGCCGGTGACGCCGGTGATGGCCGCTGTCACCTGGGCGGCGATCGCGGCCTTTTTGCCGGCCGGGTCATCGGCAATCGCCTCCTTGACCAGGCGGATATTCACGAATGGCATGGTTCCCTCCCTTGCATATGCTTGGCGGCCGCTCAGTAGGTTTTGGCGCCGTTGACCATGAGCCGGACCATGTAGAGCGATGTGGTGCCGGCGATGTAGAGGCAGTTCAGCTTGTTGCCGCCGAACACGCAATTAGCAACGACTTCTGGTACCTTGACCTTGCCGATCAGCGTCCCGTCCGGATCGTAGCAATGGACCCCGTCGGCGGCACTGGTCCAGATGCGGCCGTCCGCATCCAGCCTGAAACCGTCGAACAGGCCGGCGGTGCAGTCTGCAAAGACCTTTTCGCCTGAGACCGTCTTGCCGCCCTGGCCGACATTGAACACCCGGATGTGCGCCGGATTTTGCGCACCATGCGTGCGGCCGGTATCCGCGACATAGAGTTGGCGCTCGTCGAGCGAGAAGGCGAGCCCGTTGGGCCTCACCATGTCGGTGATCACCGCCTCGGTCTCGCCGGTGCCGGGATCGACCCGGTAGACATGGCAGGCGCCGATTTCGCTTTCGGCCTTGTCGCCCTCGTAATCGGTATCGATGCCGTAGCTCGGATCGGTGAACCAGATCGAGCCATCGGACTTGACCACCGCGTCATTGGGCGAGTTCAGCCGCTTGCCGCGCCATTTGTCGGTGATGGTGATGACCGAGCCGTCATGCTCGGTGCGGCTGACGCGGCGGCCGGAATGCTCGCAAGTAACCAGCCGGCCTTGCCGGTCGACGGTGTTGCCGTTGGAATTGCCGGACGGCTGACGGAACACGCTGACGCTGCCGTCGGTCTCGTCGTAACGCAGCATGCGATTGTTCGGGATGTCGGACCAAACCACATAGCGCCCGGCTGCAAACCAGGCCGGTCCTTCCGCCCATCGGCAGCCGGTAAACAGCCTGTCCACCTGTGCATTGCCGTTGAAAAGCCGCGAAAAGCGCGGATCGAGAACTTCGTAGAATTCGCTGGCCATGGTTCCTCCCGGTAGCAGTCGCTTGGCAAGGGCGCGATCAAGCCAGCCTGCGATCGATATGGCAAGATCGATGATGCGTCTGAAGCATTATGGAAGCGAATGCTGGCCCGGACGGCAGGTCACATCCCGTTAACCGGCTATGCGCCCAGCGCAATGGTGCATTGCAACATCTTATTTTTGCAACGCACCATAACTATGTCATGCTCCGTATCGATCAAGGGAGGAACAACTGGCCGCGAAATGCGGCGCAAAAGGAAACTCGCTATGATCATCGACAGCCTCATGAGCCGCGCTCGCGCCAGCATCGCCAAGCGCCGGCATTACAACCGCCTCGTCGCCGAAATCGACAGCTTCAGCAGCCGCGACCTCGCCGACATGCGCGCCGACCGCTCAGAAATGCTCTACCAGGTCCACAAGCAGATCTACGGCTGAGTGAATGGGATCGGGCTTAGCCCACCCATTCGATCCAGCGGCCGTGGTAATCGCAATGGGCCAGGCGGTGCGTCTCGCCGCCCGGCCATAAAGTCAGGCTGAGTACCGCCCAATTGTTTGTGGGATCGCGCGGCTCCATCCTCAGCCTTGCGATAGGCGCAGCGGCCGTGGCCTGTCTGCCCGCCTGCTCCAGGGCGACGATGATCGCATCCTTGGTCGCCCGCGGCAGGTATTGCCACATGATCGAATGATAGAGCACAAAAGCGCCACCCTCCTGCCGCGCGGCCAGCCCCTTCCCGACAAAATCCGCCGCGTCCGCTTTGACAAGTGGCGGTCGAAACTTTTCGGCAAGTGACAGCGCAGCGTCGAGCCGGGCCAGCCGCGTAGCCTGATCGGCCCAGACGTAAGACCGAAGCCGCAACCGTGTGGCTGCGTCGGCGACATCTACCGGCGCGATGTCACAGCCGGCGCGGTGGCGGACGTCGATCGCTCCACCAAGCGGAACAGCGAGTCCGCGCACCTCCGGCGCCAACCGAACGGTGGAGGTCCGGTCGCCCCACTCGGCATCGCCGTAGCGGTAGTGAAAGCTGTCGAACAGGAGATTGAGCCCAGCGCTGGCGCCAATCTCGCACAAGTCCAGCGGCAGGCCGGTTTCCCGCGCGACCGTCAGAAATCCAGGCAGCAGCATCGCCGACCGGGCGATTTCATTGGTCTGCGGCGCACCGGCGAGGCCGGCGACGATCCGCTCGTCGGATCGCGCAATTGCCTCCGGCAGCACCGCCGCGATCTCGGATTCGCTTGTCTGGTTGGGCGGATAGATCAGTGCCAATCGCTCATTGGCACCCGTCAGGACCAACCCATGCAGCGCGCCGCAAAGCCGCAATGCGAGGGCGTCGGCGCGCGCGTCGCCCGGCCAACCGAGCACCGCCTGCCCGGTCCTGGTGTTTGCGTCGAGAACCTTAGCGAGCGCACGGCATAAATTCGCGGTGAAAGGCGAGCCAAGTCCATCGCAGGCTTTCGCCTGTGCCAGAAAATGATCGCGGATGTCTCGTTCGTCCATCGCGTTTCAGGTGTCTCAGCCCGGAGCCGCGAGCGCCTTCTCGATTTCGGGTAACAGCAGCGTCCGCGCCGAGTCCGGCGTCAGCGGCCCTACATGCTTATAGGCGATCTTGCCATCCTTGCCGATGACGAAGGTTTCCGGCACGCCGTAGACACCCCAGTCGATCGCCGTGCGTCCGGCTTGGTCGACGCCGATCGCCTGGAATGGATTGCCGAGATCGCCAAGGAACCGACGGGCGTTTTCCGGCTGGTCCTTGTAGTTCAGCGCCGCCATGACGAAGCGTCTGTCCTGCGACAGCGCCAGCAGCACCGGATGCTCTTCGCGGCACGGCGCGCACCAGGACGCGAAGACGTTGACCAGCGTCACCTTGCCGGCGAACTGTTTTGAATCGAGGCCCGGCAAATTGGTGCCTTCGAGCGCCGGCAGGTTGGTCTGCGGCGCCGGCAGGCCGATCAGCGCTGACGGCACTTCCGACACGTCGCGCCCGGACAAAAGCTGCGCCAGGAACAATCCCGCCAGCCCGAGAAAGACCACCAGCGGCAGCAGCACGATCAGGCGGCGGCGCGCCGATGTTTGGGTTTCCGTGCTCATGATTTTACTGCCTTGTCGGAGCGCCGGCGCACGCCGGATGCCTCCAGCTCGGCAAGCTCTCGCTTGCGGCCGCGCTGGTCGAGCAGAATCCAGCCGATCAGCCCACCCAGCACCACGGCCGTGATCGCATAGGCGGCGGTGACATAAAGGGCGTGAACGCTCATTTTCCCGATCCAAGGCTTCTCACGGCGGAATTCATAGCCTCACCGGCTGTTTGTCGCAATGAACGGGTCTGCGGCAGATTTGCGGTTATCGCAAGCCGAAGGTCACTGCGAACGCAAAACACCTGATATGTTTTTGATACGCATGTATTGGCACGTCAGAGACAGCCTGACAGCCCCTTCGCAGGTAAGCAGGATTCTACCGGCGTCATCCCACATCCTGATTGCACTCCAGCCATGGCTCCGGAACTTGCGAAGGCTAATCGATTCGACCGCGATGAACTCAAGCCCGAAAGACACGGCATTGAACGCCGCCCATTTGGCGGGGGGCCGGTAGGGGAGGACGGTCGAGATGAAGGAAAGATACATGCTAGGCCCTTCACGATTGATTTCGGCCTTGGTTACCTCGACGGAAGACAGGTCCGGATAGTTGCCGTAGATTGTCTGGAGAAAGATCGGGTTCTCTATGCGCAGCGGCCACATCAATCCGTTCCGTGCCGAAGCGCCAGCGCCGCCGCCACCGGCCCGAGCACGGCAAGGAACAGGGTCAGCGCGGCGAGAATGAGGAAGGGCTGCAGAAAAGGATCGGGGTTCGCCACCGCGCCATAGCTTGCTGATACGCCGAAGATCAGCACGGGAATAGTTAGCGGCAGCACCAGCACCGAGATCAGCAGGCCCCCGCGCGGCAGCGCCACCGCCACCGCGGCACCGGCGGCACCGATGAAGGTGATCGCCGGCGTACCGACCAGAAGCGTCAGCGCCGTCGCACCGATGCCGATGGGCTCCATGTTCATGAACAGGCCGAGCAAGGGAGCGGCGATGACCAGCGGCAGCACGCTTCCCGCCCAATGCGCCAGGCATTTCGTCAGAACGGTCAAGGCCAGCATGTGCCGGTCGTTGCCAAGCACCAGAAGATCGAGCGAGCCGTCCTCGCGGTCGGCCTGGAACAGGCGGTCGAGGCCGAGCAGGCAGGCCAGCAATGCGGCGATCCACAGGATCGCCGGGCCGATGCGGGCCAGCAGCTTCAGCTCGGGACCGACGCCGAAGGGGATGGTCGCGATAACGGCGAGAAAGAAAATCACGCCGGTAAGCGCCCCGCCGCCGGCGCGGATACTCAGGCGGATGTCGCGCAGAAAGAGGGCTAGCATGATGTGAGATGCTTTCGCCTGGGCACCCCCCTCTGTCCTGCCGGACATCTCCCCCTCAAGGGCGGAGATTGGCTGTCACGACTGCCTTCGCCAATCTCGATCGTTGAGAGTTGAGCGCAGCGACGAAGCTGCCAATCTCCCCCCTCGTGGGGGAGATGTCCGGCAGGACAGAGGGGGGCGCCGTAGAGCACCAACATCAAACGGCCTCGCCCATCACCAGCCCTTGTGCCCCCTCGATCCCAAGCGGCAAATGCGTCGCCGCAACCACGATCCCCCCACTCTCGAGGTGCTTCCCCATCAATTCGCCGAATCTCTCCTCCGAAGCGTTGTCCAGTCCTGCCGTCGGCTCATCGAGCAGCCACAATGGCCGGTGGCTTACCAGCAGTTTTGCAATCGCCGCGCGGCGGCGTTGCCCGGTCGAGAGATAGCCGAAAGGCAGATGGCCGATGCCGCCCAGCCCGACGGTTTCCAGCGCCTCTCCAACACCCGCGGAACCGGCGCCCGAAAAATCGCGCCAGAAGCACAGGTTTTCCGTAACGCTCAGCGCCGTCTTCATCGCGTTGAGGTGGCCGAGATAGTGACACGCCGAGGCGGCCGACGGAAAGTCTTCGCCACCACCTTCGAGCCGCACACGGCCTGCCGCCACCGGCAACAGTCCGGCGACGATCCTGAGCAGCGTCGATTTGCCGGCGCCGTTCGGCCCGGTGACGACCAGCGCCTGGCCATCCCCCAGCGCGAATTCGATGCCGGAAAATACCGTCTCGCCGCCGCGTTCGCCGCCCAGATTTTCGGCGATCAGCCGCATCCGTCCCCCTTCGCCGAAAGTTCAGGCGCGGCTTCGGTGCGCCGCACCAAAAATGGCGATTCCGTGTCTAGAACTATTCCAGAAAATTCTCTATATCCGCATCATCCGTGCCAGCGGTCGGCACGGGAACCGAATTTGCGCCGAACCAGCGCGCGTGCCGCCTTGAACGGCCCGGACGCTTGGGAACGGATAGCGGAAATGGCCGTACCCGCACCTTTGCGCGTGATTTGCATGCCCACTGGCGTCCGTTCCCTTCCGGCAACCGACAGTTAGGGATCGCACGTGTCCAAATCACTCGACAGCTTCAATTGCCGCCGCACGCTGACCGCCAGCGGCACCGAGTACATTTACTATGACCTTGTCGAGGCCGAAAAGAACGGCCTCACCGGTATTGCCCAATTGCCCTATTCGATGAAGGTGCTGCTGGAGAATCTGCTGCGCAACGAGGACGGCCGTTCCGTTACCAAGGAGAGCATCCAGGCGGTCGCCGGCTGGCTGACTGACCGGGGCACCGCCGGCGTCGAGATCGCCTATCGCCCGGCTCGCGTGCTGATGCAGGATTTCACCGGCGTTCCAGCCGTGGTCGACCTTGCCGCCATGCGCGACGCCATGGCCTCGCTCGGCGGCGATCCGCAAAAGATCAATCCGCTGGTGCCGGTCGATCTGGTCATCGACCACTCGGTCATCGTCGACGAATTCGGCACGCCGTTGGCTTTCGCCCGCAATGTCGAGCTTGAATATGAGCGCAACGAGGAACGCTACAAATTCCTGAAATGGGGCCAGCAGGCGTTCCGCAATTTCCGCGTCGTGCCGCCCGGCACCGGCATCTGCCATCAGGTCAATCTCGAATATCTCGGTCAGGTCGTGTGGACCAACAGCGAAGACGGCGAGACCACCGCCTATCCCGACACCTGCGTCGGCACCGATTCACATACCACGATGATCAACGGCCTCGGCGTTCTCGGCTGGGGCGTCGGCGGCATCGAGGCGGAGGCCGCGATGCTTGGCCAGCCGGTCTCCATGCTGCTGCCTGAAGTCATCGGCTTCCGGCTCACCGGCAGGCTGAGGGAAGGCGTCACCGCCACCGACCTGGTGCTCACCGTCACCCAGATGCTGCGCAAGAAGGGCGTCGTCGGCAAGTTCGTCGAATTCTTCGGGCCGGGCCTGTCCAACATGACGCTGGCCGACCGCGCCACCATCGGCAACATGGCGCCGGAATATGGCGCCACCTGCGGCTTCTTCCCGGTCGACAGCGAAACGATCCGCTATCTGACCATGTCCGGTCGCGACGAAAGCCGCATCGCCCTGGTCGAGGCTTATTCGAAGGCGCAAGGCTTGTGGCGCGACGCCGGCTCGGCCGATCCGGTCTTCACCGACCTGCTGGAGCTCGATCTCGGCAGTGTCGTCCCGTCGATGGCCGGGCCGAAGCGGCCGGAAGGCCGGGTCGCACTTGAAGACATTCCGGCCGGCTTCGCCAAGGCCATGGAGTCCGAATACAGGAAGGCCGCCGAAATCGACAAGCGCTATGCCGTCGACGGCACGAACTACGATCTTGGCCATGGCGATGTGGTCATCGCCGCCATCACCTCCTGCACCAACACCTCGAACCCGAGCGTGCTGATCGGCGCCGGGCTGTTGGCGCGCAATGCCAACCGGCTCGGCCTCAAGCAGAAGCCGTGGGTCAAGACCTCATTGGCGCCGGGCAGTCAGGTCGTCGCCGAATATCTCGAGAAATCCGGCCTGCAGAAGGAGCTCGACCAGATCGGCTTCAACCTGGTCGGCTTCGGCTGCACCACCTGCATCGGCAATTCCGGCCCGTTGCCGGCGCCGATCTCCAAGACCATCAACGATAAGGGCCTGATTGCTGCAGCAGTCTTGTCCGGCAACCGCAATTTCGAAGGCCGCGTCTCGCCCGACGTGCAGGCGAACTATCTCGCCTCGCCGCCACTGGTCGTCGCCCACGCGCTGGCCGGGACCGTGACCAAGGATCTGACCACCGAACCGCTCGGCGAGGATCGCAACGGCAATCCGGTCTATCTCAAGGATATCTGGCCGAGTTCGGTCGAGATCCAGGAATTCATCGAGAAGAACGTCACGCGCGAATTGTTCGCCCGCAAATATGCAGACGTCTTCAAGGGCGACGAGTACTGGCAGAACGTCAAGGCGCCGGAAGGCCAGACCTATGCCTGGGACGACAATTCCACCTATGTGCAAAACCCGCCCTATTTCGCCGGCATGACGTCGGGCTTCGGCAAGATCGGCGATATCAAGGGCGCGCGCGTGCTCGGTCTGTTCGGCGACAAGATCACCACCGACCACATTTCGCCGGCCGGTTCGATCAAGGCGGCCTCGCCGGCCGGCAAGTACCTCACCGACCACGGCGTCGGCGTCGCCGATTTCAACCAGTACGGCACGCGCCGCGGCAATCATGAGGTAATGATGCGCGGCACCTTCGCCAACATCCGCATCCGCAACCACATGCTGGGCGAGAACGGCCGCGAGGGCGGCTACACCATCCATTACCCGTCGAAAGAAGAGGAATCGATCTACGACGCCGCCATGCGGTACAAGAAGGAAGGCGTGCCGCTGGTCATCTTCGCCGGCGTCGAATATGGCAACGGCTCGTCGCGCGACTGGGCGGCCAAGGGCACCAATTTGCTGGGCGTCCGCGCGGTCATCGCCCAGTCCTTCGAGCGCATCCATCGCTCCAATTTGGTCGGCATGGGCGTGATCCCCTTCGTCTTCGAGGAAGGCACCTCATGGGCCTCGCTCAACCTCAAGGGCGACGAACTGGTTGAGATCGACGGACTGGGCAACATCAAGCCGCGGCAGAAGATGATCGCCAGGATCACCTACGGCGACGGCAGCGTCAAAGAGGTTCCGATCATCTGCCGCATCGATACGCTGGACGAGCTCGACTACTTCAAGAATGGCGGCATCCTGCAATACGTGCTGCGCGATCTGGCCGCTTAAGTGAGTAGGGCAATAAGGGAGTAGGCAGTAGGGTGAAGCAAGGAGAAGCGACTTATTCCCCTACTGCCCTACTGCCCTACTGCCCTACTGCCCTACTGCCCTACTCCCCCAATTCCCGGCTTTCCAAACCGCGCTGTCGCCGCCAGCAGCACGCCGAGCATCAGCCCGTTGAATATGTGCCACAGGAAATGCGTGCCGAGCGGAAAGCCGCCGCAGACCAGCGGATCGATCATCCGGCAGATGACCGACACGACGAAGATCGCCGAGCCCGCCAGATTGTACCAGCCGGCACGGTTACCGCTGGCCGCCACCATGGCGCCGAAGAAGGCGAGCGCCAGGAAGGGCGGCAGATAGCCGGTCGTCCCGTTCGACGCCTGGCGCAGCCAGTCGGGCACGGCAAAGGTCACCAGCCCGGCGACGGCATAGAAGGCGACGAAAATGGCGATCGCCTTGCCCCATTTCATGCCGAGAAAACGCCGCAGGTTGAACAGCGTGTAGGCCAGCGTGAACCCGGCGATCGGCAGCACGTCGGCCCAGACCGTGCCACGGTTGGCAAAGGTGTGGAACAGCGACGAGCCGACGCCGATCGCCACCACCCACCAGGCCAGCACTTCGGCGAAGGTGCCGGTGCCGCGCTTGCGCACCTGCCAGACACCCCATAGCCCGGCGGCAAAAAAAGCCAGATTGCTCAGCGCATTGAGCGGTTCGGCCCAGAATTCCGGCCCCGTCCGCTCGCAATAGAGGTCGACCGGCGCCAGGAGAGATTGCCACATGCTGATTGCCGCCCGAATCGCTTCCATCGTGAAGTGCAAGTCCACCTATTGCGCCCTTGCCAGCGGTTGCAACGGCAAAATTTCACCGCAACGTGACTTCCCGTTGACTGCCGCTTCTGCCACATATTTCGACAACCAGAACAAAGCCGGCGTCACCGGCGGGATCGGAACGGCCATGCCATCTCGAAGACCATTGCGGCTTGCGGCCCTTGCGCTGGCCCTCTCGGCGTTTGCCGGCAGGGCCCTTGCCGAGCCAACCGACAAGCCATTAGGCGTCGTCGAGCTCTTCACCAGCCAGGGATGCAACTCCTGTCCGCCGGCAGATGAATTCTTCGCCGAGCTCGCCGCCAAAGAGGACATCGTCGCGCTCGCCTATCATGTCGATTATTGGGATTACCTCGGCTGGCAGGACACGCTGAGCCGCAAGGAAAATACCGAGCGGCAATACGAGTATATGCGCGCCTTCGGCAGTCGTTCCGTCTACACCCCGCAAGCCGTCATAAACGGCCGCAGCCATGTCAACGGCGCCAGCCGCAAGGAAGTCGACGGCGCGCTGGCCCGCATGGAGAGGGTCGGCGAAGGCATGCGCGTCGGCATCAAGGTCAGCCGGACCAGCGATCGCGTCATGATCGATGCCGGCGACGCTGTGACCGGCCCAACCGACGCGCATGTCGTCATCGTCTATTTCAATCCGCCGCAGACGATAAAGATCGGCAAGGGCGAAAACAGCGGCCGCAGCATGACCTACTGGAACGCCGTCTCCAGCATCCAGACCGCCGGCATGTGGCACGGCAAGGCGCAGCGCTACGAACTGCCGATGAGCGAGATCGCCAAGAAGGGCGGCTGCGCCGTGCTGCTGCAGTCGGTCGGCAAGGACGGCATGCCCGGGCCGATCCTGGGCGCAGCCTTTATCCGCAAGCCTTAGATAGGGCGCCCCCCGTTCTCCCCTTGTTGTGGGAGAAGGGATAACCGCGCTCAAGCCTCCGACGACAGCCTATCTGGATGGATCGCATCGCCACGGCTAATAAAAAACCGGCGTCAGCTTGCTTCTGACGCCGGTCATTTAGGTTTTGGGATCGTCGCACCCGATCTTTCCAAGGAAAAACCGAGGTTGGTTCGATCCGACGCAGACCCGTGGGCGGGGGGCTTGGGGTTTACGAGCCGGTGCCGGACCGAACCGTCTCAGGCAACGCCGGTAAATTCGTCGGACATTGGGGCATGAGCACGGATAAAAAAGGGCAGGATTGTGGCAAAGCATCACCAATTTCAACAGGCGTTTCGCAAACGTGACTGGACGCTGGAGAAACCGCGCGGTGCTGCCGTTGCCCGGCCGGGCCTTGCAATTCGGCAACGAAAGCGCCAACTTTGGTCGGCGTACGATTCATTGCGAGGATCCAGGCATGACTGATCGCAGCAGCGGGACGGAGGATGGGGACGCATCCGCAATATTGATCCCGCTGCATGAGGCAAGACGCGAACGCCTCGACCAGCCGGTGCGGTTCGACCGGCGCGAACTCGACCAGATCCTCAGGCTCTACGGCCGTATGGTTGCCGCCAATGAGTGGCGCGACTATGCCATCGACCATCTCGCCGACCGCGCCGTTTTTTCCGTCTTCCGCCGCACCAGCGAGGTGCCGCTTTTCCAGATCGTCAAGGATCCGAAGCTGGCGCGCCGGCAAGGCGCGTTCGCCGTCATCGCCGCCGGCGGGCGCATCCTCAAGCGCGGCCAGGAACTCGGCCGGGTGCTTGGCGTGTTCGACCGAACACTGAAGCTGGTCGAGGCGTAACCCTTTATTTTTGCAGGCGGAACTTGCGCTCGGGCAGCGATTGCGGATCAGGCGGGATGGACGCCCCGCCGTTGATCGGCAGCTGCATGAAAACCGTGTCCAGCCAGCGTCCGTGCTTATAGCCTGAGCCTTCCAGGCGGCCGGAATGACGAAAGCCGAGCTTCTCGTGCAACCTTACCGAGGCGCTGTCGGGCCGGCCGTCGCCGATCACCGCGATGATCTGGCGAAAACCCGCCGCCTTGGCCGCTTCGATCAGCCCTTGCATCAAGAGCAGCCCGACGCCTTGCCCTTTGGCCTCGGGCGCGACATAGACGGAATCCTCGACGACGAAGCGGTAGGCCGGGCGCGGCCGGAACGCCCCGGCATAGGCATAGCCGAGCACGGCGCCGGCCTTTTCCGCAACGAGATAGGGAAAGCCGCCCGCCATCAGAGTGTCGAAGCGCGTGCCCATCTCGGCGCGGCTCGGCGGTTCGAGTTCGTAGCTCGCCGTGCCGTTTATCACCGCGTCGGCATAGATTTCCGTGATCTGGTCAAGGTCGGCCAATGTCGCGGCGCGTATCGTGATGCTGCTCATAATTTAGGCACGTCGTTCATCTGCCCTATATCACAGCAAAAGCCGGGACAAAAGAAAAGGGCGGCCATTGGGCCGCCCTTTCCAAACTCGCTGGTCCAGGAAAACCGTACTTAGCGACGGTCGCCCATGAACTGCAGCAGAAACATAAACAGGTTGATGAAGTCGAGATAGAGCCTCAATGCGCCCATGATCGCCTTGCGGCCGGCGACATCGGTCTCGTCGCCCTCGAAGTACATCTCCTTGATGTTCTGCGTGTCGTAGGCGGTGAGGCCAGCGAAGATCAGCACGCCGATCGCCGAAACGGCGAAGGAAAGCGCCGACGACTGCAGGAAGATGTTGATCACCATCGCGATGATCAGGCCGACCAGGCCCATGACCAGGAACGACCCGAACGCCGAGAGATCGCGCTTGGTCGTGTAGCCGTAGAGCGACAGCCCGCCAAAGGCGGCGGCGGTGGCGAAGAAGGTCTGCGAGATGCTGGCGGTGGTGTAGACCAGGAAGATCGACGACAGCGACAGGCCGACGAGGCCGGCGTAGACCCAGAATGTCGTCTGCGCAGCCGAAACGCTCATCGACTGGACGCGGAACGACAGGAACATCACCGCTGCCAGCGGGGCGAAGATCACCAGCCATTTCAGCGGCGAGCCGAAGATCGCGTAGCCGAACGAGGTCAGCATCTCGCCGCTTGGCAACGTCGCGACCGCCGAGGCGGGATCGCTGGTAGTGGCCAGCATGATTGTGCCGACCGCGGCAAGGCCGGTGATGAGGAGGCCAAGCCCCATCAGATTGTAGACCTTAATCATGTAGGCCCGCAGGCCCTGGTCGATGGCAGCATCGACGCCGGCGCCGGGCACGGCGCGCGTCTGATAATTGCGAACGGGATCAGCCATGGAAATCCTCATATTGCTTCCGCCCCGTCCGGTGTCAGGTCCTTTTGAACCCAGGCGCCGCTGGCGGGGCTCCAGCATGCCTGCGCCGAAATATGATGGTTCTTGGCGTAAAGGACAAGACCGTAACCAAGCGTAATGCTCCGTGAAGTGCCGGAGATACGGTTTTATTGGCCTTCCCGCCCGGAACATTACCGAGATTTAATCGAAACCGGCTCTGGCTCAAAGATTCCGCAGCACCGGCGCCGCCTTGTGGCCCAGCACCCGCCACGTGCCGGCAAGGCCGATGCCGACCGTGACCACCAGCGAAAAGCCGATGGTCGCCACCGCCACCTCGGGCATGAAGTGCGATGGCAGCGTCATGATGCGCGCGACGACGAACCATGCCGCCACAGCGCCCGCCGCCAGCGCGAAGATCGCGGTAGCAAGGCCGATCAGCATGTATTCCAGCGAAAACGCGGCGATCAGCGTTTTTCTGGTCGCACCCAGGGTCTTCAGCACCACCGCGTCGTGAATGCGAGCCCGGTTGCCGGCGGCGAGCGCCCCGGCCAGCACCAGCACCGAGGCGATCAACGCCACCCCCGCTGCTGCCCTGATTGCTGTGCCGAGCTGCGCCACCAGCCGGTTGACGATTTCGAGCGCGTCCTTGACCCTGACCGTCGTCACCGCGGGAAAGGCACGCGTGACGGCGTTGAGAAGATGCACATCGTCGGCTGCCGACGCATTCGTCTCGGTCAGCGTCGCCAACCAGCCATGCGGCGCACCGGCGAACGTGTTGGGCGAGAACACCATGACGAAATTGATGCCTATGGTTTCCCATTCGACCTGGCGGAAATTGGCGATCTTGGCCGTGATGTTGCGGCCGAGCACGTTGACGGTGATGGTGTCGCCGAGCTTCAGCCCGATCTCTTTGCCTTCCTCGGCGGAAAACGAGACCAGCGGCTC
Organism: Mesorhizobium sp. M1169; assembly: GCF_040318345.1. NCBI lineage: Bacteria > Pseudomonadati > Pseudomonadota > Alphaproteobacteria > Hyphomicrobiales > Phyllobacteriaceae > Mesorhizobium > Mesorhizobium sp. M1169. Next base: position 31,047 of record NZ_JAMYME010000051.1, read on the forward strand.
GCCGGCATAGTTCTCCGGCCACCAGCTGCCCTCGGTCAGCGTCGCATTCTCCGGCAGCTTTGCGTCATAGGTCAGGCCACGGTCGCCGCGCAGTACCCAGGCGCCTTCGGCCGGAACCTTGACCTTGTCGACATTGACGCCGTTGAGCGCCATCACCCGGCCGCGCAACATCGGCACCTTGATCAGCCTGCCTTGCGGTGCCTCTTTGCCGACCAGCGCGGAGAAGGCATCGACGTCACTGCTCTGGATATCGACGAAGAAGAAGTTCGGTGCCCTTTCCGGCAGGCTGCCCGAGATCTGCCGCCTGAGATTGCCGTCGATCAACGCCAGCGTCACCAGCAGCGTCAGCCCGAGTCCCAACGACAGCACCACGGACGGCGTCAAGGCGCCAGGCCGATGGATGTTGCCGATGGCGAGCCTGAGCGCGGTCGAGCGCACGCGCGGGCTTTTCTTCGCCGCCCACTGCACCAGCGAGCCGACCACACGCAGCACCAGGAACGAAAAGATCGTGGCGCCAACGAAGATCGAGGCAATACGGCGGTCGCCGGAAAACAGGATCGCCAGTACCGCGAGCAACAGCGCGATGCCCAATGCCGCGGCGATATAGAGCGGGCGGGGAAAACCGCGGCCCTCGAAACCCATTTCGCGAAACAGCGCCGTTGCCGGCACGTCGCGGGCGCGGCCGAGCGGCAGCAAGGCGAAAGCCAGCGTCACCAGCAGCCCGAACAGCGCTGCCATGCCGAGGGCGCCGGGATAGAACCCACCTTCCGCCGGCACTGGAATGACCGATTGGAGTGCGGCGCTGGCCGCGAACGGCATCAGCGCGCCAAGCACAAGGCCTAGCGTGATGCCGAGGGCGGCGATCATCAGGATCTGCACCAGATAGACGGCAAAGACGAAGCCGCCCGAAGCCCCCAGGCTCTTGAAGGTGGCGATGACGCCGCGCTTGCCGTCGAGATAGGCACGCACCGCATTGGCCACGCCGACGCCGCCGACCACCAGCGCCGTCAACCCAACCAGAGTCAGGAATTGCGAAAACCGTTCGATATTCGAGGACAGCGCCGGTGCTGCGTTGCTGCGGGTGCGGATCGACCAGCCGGCCTGCGGGAACTGGTTTGCCGCCTGCTCCTGGATCGCCTTGATCAGTGCCTCAGTGGTGCCGCCAGGCAGGCGGACCTTATAGGCGTTCTCGACCAGGCTGCCCGGCTGGATCAGGCCGGAAGCGGCAAGCCCGTCGGTCGACACCATCAGCCGCGGCGCAAAACCGAAGCCATCCGACACTGCATCCGGCTCGTTGACCAGCCTGGCACGCAGCTCGAACGTCGCGCTGCCGAGCTTCAGCCGGTCACCGATGCCAAGGTTCAGCCGCTCGAACAAGAGGTCCGGCGCGGCGGCGCCGAAGACCCCGGATTTTTCGCCGAACAGATCTTCTCGCGACAGCACCGGCTCGGTCTCCAGCGCGCCGTAGAGCGGATAGGCGCCGTCGACCGCCTTGGCCTCGACCAGCGCCTGGTCGGAGCCGTCCTCGAGCCTCGCCATCGAGCGCATATTGGCACTGTGCGAAACCGTGCCAAGCCGGTCGAGGAAGCTGCGTTCGGCTCTGGTCGGATCGCGTTGGTTGAGCTGGAAGCGGAGATCACCGCCGAGCAGCGTCTGGCCCTGGTCGGCAACACCGGCGGAAATAGCCTGCGCCACCGAATTGACGCCGCCGATCGCAGCGACGCCGAGCGCGATGCAGGCAAGGAAGATCAGGAAGCCGGACAGCCCGCCACGCATTTCTCGCAGCGAAAACCGAAAGGCGAGCCTCAGCGTGCGCGCCAGCGGCATCATGCGGTCATCCTGCCAGCCCTGGTGGCCGGCTTAGGCGCGTCTTCGATCAGCCCCGACCGCATCGACACCTGGCGCGAGCAGCGCGCCGCGAGTACCGGGTCATGCGTGACCAGCACCAGCGTCATGCCGCGTTCGGCCGCCTTGGCAAACAGCAGGTCGGCGACGTGCCGCCCCGTCGCCTGGTCGAGATTGCCGGTCGGCTCGTCGGCGATCAGGATGCGTGGCGACGGTGCCAGCGCCCGGGCGATCGCCACGCGCTGCTGCTCGCCGCCAGACAATTCGCCGGGGTAATGGGTGACGCGATCGCTCAAGCCCACCGCCGCCAGCTCGCGTGCCGCCACGCCGAATGGATCGACATGGCCGGCAAGCTCCAGCGGGACCGCAACGTTTTCCAGCGCCGTCATATTGGGGATGAGATGGAAAGACTGGAACACGATGCCGATGTTTCGTCCCCGAAACGATGCGATCTGATCTTCGCTTTTGCCGTTGAGCAGCTCGCCGGCAATTCGGACCGTGCCCGAATCGACCCTTTCAAGCCCGGCCAAAACCATCAGCAATGTCGACTTTCCCGAACCTGAAGGTCCAACGATGCCTGTCGCTTCGCCGCCCGCCACATCGAGGCTGACGCCCTTCAGCACATGGACCGAGGATGCACCTTCGCCGAGCGTCAGCGATACGTCTTTCAGCGAAATGACGGCTTCTTCCAAAATCAAATCGTCCTATATGGGGGATGAAGGCTAGTGCATCCGATGCTCGACAAAGACGAAAACCTGCCTTCGCCAACAGATGTTCCTGGTCATATGGGGCCTGCCGCATGGCTTTCAAACACACCTTTGCCGCAGCGTTCGCCCTTTTCCTCGCCATTTGCGGCGCCATTTCGTCGGCGCGTGCCGAACCATTCACCATTGTCGGTTTCGGCGACAGCCTGATGGCGGGTTATGGCCTCGGGCCAGGTCAGGGCTTCACCGAGAAGCTGCAGGCGGCGCTGCGCGCCAAGGGCTACGATGTCACGGTCGCCAACGCCGGCGTCTCCGGCGATACGACGAGCGGCGGCCTGTCGCGGCTCGACTGGTCGGTGCCGGACGGCACGCAACTCGTCATCCTGGAGCTCGGCGCCAACGACATGCTGCGCGGCGTTTCGCCCGCCATAGCGGAAAAGAACCTGGACGCCATGCTGGCAAAACTGAAGCAGCGCAAGATCGCCGTTTTGCTGGCCGGAATGCGCGCGGCGCCCAATCTCGGCGCCGACTACCAGAACGCCTTCGACGCGACCTTTCCGCGACTGGCTGAAAAATATGGCGTGCCGCTCTATCCTTTCTTTCTCGAGGGCATCGCCGGTCAATCCGTCCTGCAACTCGAGGACGGCCTTCATCCGAACGCCCGAGGCGTCGACCGTATCGTCGAGGGTATCCTGCCCAGTGTGGAGAAGACCATTGAAGCGGTCCGGGGCAATTCCTGAAGGCGAGGGTTCGCCGTCGCAACACCTTCCGCAAGGGAAGCTTTTAGGCAGGCCTGCGACCAACAAACCCCTTGCCCCGTTTGAATATCGATGATTCGCTAGGGGCAAGAGTTCGATTCGAGGACAGGAGGCTTCCCATGCCGCGTCTTTTTACCGCCCTCGAGATACCGCGTGATGCCGCTCTTTCGCTGTCCCTGCTCAGGGGCGGCCTGCCGGGAGCCCGCTGGATCGACGTCGAAAACTATCATCTGACGCTGCGCTTCATCGGCGATGTCGAGGGCCATGTCGCCGACGACATCGCCAATGCGCTTGACCGTGTTCACCGCCCGTCCTTCCCGCTGACGCTGTCCGGCGTCGGCGCCTTCGGCCAGAAGAAGCCGCATGCGGTGTGGGCCGGGGTCGCCGCTTCGCCCGATCTTTCCGCATTGCAGGCCGAGATCGAGCGCATCTGCCAGCGGCTCGGCATTCCGGCCGACCCGCGCAAGTTCATGCCGCATGTGACGCTGGCCCGCCTGCGCAATTCGAGCCCGCTCGACGTCGCCCAGTACCTGTCGGCACGCGGCAATTTTTCGACGCTGCCGTTCCGGGTCGGCCGCTTCGTGCTGATGTCGTCGCGCGATTCGGTCGGCGGCGGCCCTTACGTCGTCGAGGAGGCCTGGCCGCTTTCAGGTGCTGACAACCGCGTCGCCAGCCGTTTGGTCGGCGGCGCCGACGCTTCGCGGATCATGCGGTAGACGGACATGGCCAGGGAGAAACTAGCAAAAGAAGCGATCCGCGCCGAACTTGCCGGCCTCGACGGCTGGTCGCTGGCCAAGGATGGCGGCTCGATCACCCGCACCTTCACCTTCAAGAATTTCTCCGAAGCCTTTGCCTTCATGGCCCGCGTCGCCCTGGCCGCGGAGAAGATGGACCACCATCCCGACTGGTCGAACGTCTATAAGACGGTAAACGTGACGCTCAGCACGCACGACGCCGGCGGCCTGACCGCGCTGGATTTCGATCTGGCCAGGAAAATGAACCGCTATTTCGGCGGCTGAGCCTGTCTGCACCTTGCAGCGAGGTTCGGCTTTCACCACATTTTGCCTCGCGGTCACGCGTGAAGCCACGCGACGGCCGCAAGGAGAGGTTGATGGCGCAAAAATCCGGTTTTGATTTCTTCGGCCTCGGCAGCAAGCCGGGCAACGAGAGCGAAGTGCGCGAAAAGTTCTGGCGTACGGCGAAGAAGGCCGCCCGGCATATCCCGTTTATGGAAGAGGTGGTCGCCGCCTATTACTGTGCCATGGACAAGAAGACGCCGCTTCGCGCCAAGGGCACCTTGATTGCTGCGCTCGGCTATTTCGTGCTGCCGACGGACGTCATCCCCGATTTCATCCTTGGGCTAGGCTTCACCGACGACATCGCCGTGCTGACCGCCGCGATTACCGCCGTCAGCGCCCACATCACGCCGGCGCACCGGCTCGCCGCCAGGCAGGCCATCGCCGGCAAGAGCTGAGCCGGTGCGGCGCAAAAATCGCGTGAGAACCGACTTTCCGGCCGTCAAATCCACCGCCGCACCCGCGCCTTGTAGGCGCGATAGACATCTCCGAACTTCCGCTCGAGGTAGCGCTCTTCCGGCGCGATGACGCCGGTATTGATCACCCACAGCAGGGGGATGACGAGCGCGATAGCCCAAAGACTTCCGGCCGCGACGCCGAGGCCCAAATAGACGAGGGTCGTCCCCAGATAGAACGGGTTCCTGGTCCGACGATAGATACCGTCGACGACCAGCGCCGTCGTTGGCAAGGTCGGTGGTATGTTGGTTCCAGCGGCCTGAAAGCGGTCCGCTGCCATAAAGATGAACACGAAGCCGCACACCGCGAGCACGGCGCCGGTCAGATAGCGGGCGAGCGCCTGCCCGGCCATGATCGGGAGCGGAACGAGCACCTCGAGCACGGTTGCCGCCACCAGGAAACCGAGAAAGATCAAAGGCGGCAGCGCAATGACCCCGGCCACGTCGGGCGCGCCCGATCCGCCCGCCGTCTCCCCGGCATCCGACCGGCGCACCGCGCCACCGGCCGCCCGCCGCATGGCGACACGAATGCCGAACACAATCGCCAGGACGGCTGTGCCGCCCGCCAGGATCAGAACTGTCTCGGAAATGACCATGGCCAAATCTCCCGCAAGCCGACAGGGAGGGCACCCTGGCCGAGCGCCGTGGCGGCGAACGCAGACATGGTACCGCCTGCAGGGAAATTCGTCACGTACCTTAGAAAAGCGGAATCGCCGCAAGACCTAGCTGCTTGAAAAGTCAAACTCTTGCCGTTTTCGTGGCCTCCAAGTCGCGGCAGGGACATTGCGCCAGCCGCTTTTTCGAGCGGCAGCGCGAAGACGGCGGCGGTTTCCTGGCGTGAACATCCTTTTCTAAGGGGAAATTCACCGTTTGGTAACCCAGATTAAATCAAAATGAAGCGACGGGCAGGACGCCGAGCCGGCCTGCCGCCGCACCAGTGGAATACGGGAAAAGCGATGCGCGGATTGATTGCTATAGTTTCCAGCCTGGCCCTGGTGGCCTTGACGGCGCCCGCGCTGGCGCAGTCGGCAACCAAGATCGGCCAGCATAATGCCTGGGGCACCTACAGTTATCAGGCGTCGGGCGGCGGCAAGGTCTGCTATGTCCTGACGGTGCCAACCGACAAGCAGCCGCCGACGCTCGATCACGGCGACATGTTCTTCTTCGTCAGCCAGCGGCCGGGGCAGCAAGTGTCCTACGAGCCGCAATTCATCGCCGGCTATACCTTCCAGGAAGGTTCCAAGGCCACCGTCACCATCGACAAGAAGTCTTTTTCGATGTTCACGCGCGGCAAGTCGGCCTGGGTCGAGAACGCCGCCGAGGAGCCGGTGCTGATCGCCGCGATGAAGACCGGCACCGACATGAAGGTGTCGGCTAAGTCCGGCCGCGGCAACACCACCACCTACGTCTTCTCGCTGAAGGGCATCTCGGCGGCGCTGGCCTCGATCGCCAAGTGCAAGTAGGCGGTTAGGCGCGGTCTTCCCTTCTCCCCTTGTGGGAGAAGGTGGATCGGCGCGCAGCGCCGAGACGGAAGAGGGGTGTTGGACGGAACGCCGTCGGCGCCAAGCTGGAACACCCCTCATCCGACCGAGCTTCGCTCGGCCACCTTCTCCCACAAGGGGAGAAGGAAGAACCCCGGCATGACTCCGCCGCTAACCTGTGCTATGCGCCGCGCTTCATTTCGGGCACGATGCTGTATTCGGCCGCAAATCGCTTATATTGGCGCAACAATGACCCTTTCATTCGATCTTACCGCCGAAGGCGCGCGTGACGCGTTGCGCACCCGCACGACGCCTGAAAAACCGTCGCTGATCGGCTTGACGCGCGCCGAACTCGGGGCCGCCCTCGTCGCCGCCGGCATCGTGCCGGAGCGCCAGGCGAAAATGCGCGCCCAACAGCTCTGGCATTGGATCTATGTGCGCGGCGTTTCCGACTTCGCCGGCATGTTCAACATCTCCAAGGATCTGCGCGCCGCGCTCGACAGGCATTTCACCGTCGCCAGGCCCGAGATCGTCGAGGAGCAGATTTCCTCCGACGGAACCCGCAAATGGCTGTTCCGCTTTCCGCCGCGCGGCGCCGGCCGGCCGGTCGAGATCGAGACCGTCTACATTCCCGAAGAAGGCCGCGGCACGCTCTGCATCTCTTCGCAAGTCGGCTGCACCCTGACCTGCTCCTTCTGCCACACCGGCACGCAGAAACTGGTGCGCAACCTGACCGCCGAGGAAATCCTCGCCCAGCTCTTGACCGCCCGGGACCGGCTTGGCGATTTCCCCGACCGCGACACGCCCGACGGCGCCATCGTGCCGGCCGAGGGGCGGAAAGTGTCCAACGTCGTCATGATGGGCATGGGCGAGCCGCTCTACAATTTCGAGGCGGTGAAGAAGGCCCTGCTTATCGCATCCGACGGCGACGGGCTTTCCCTGTCGAAGAGGCGCATCACGCTCTCGACCTCAGGCGTGGTGCCCGAGATCTTCCGCACCGGTGAGGAGATCGGCGTCATGCTGGCGATCTCGCTGCACGCCACCAACGACGATCTGCGCGACCTTTTGGTGCCTATCAACAAGAAGTATCCGCTGAACGAACTGATCGCTGCCTGCCGTGCCTATCCCGGCCTGTCCAACGCCAAGCGGATCACCTTCGAATATGTCATGCTGAAGGACGTCAACGATTCGATCGAGGACGCCAAGGCGCTGGTCAAGCTGCTCAAGGGCATCCCGGCCAAGATCAATCTGATCCCGTTCAATCCGTGGCCGGGCACCAACTACCAGTGCTCGGACTGGGAGACGATCGAGAAATTCGCCGACTACATCAACAATGCCGGCTATGCCTCGCCGATCCGCACGCCCCGCGGCCGCGACATCCTCGCCGCCTGCGGCCAGCTCAAGTCGGACTCCGAGCGCATGCGCAAGGTCGACCGGCTGGCGCTGGAAGCGATGATGATCGCGGGGCATGGCGAGGCGTGAACCGCCTCGTCGCCTATCTGATCCGCTTCGCCGTCATCCTTGTCGGCTACGGCGTTGCTTCGCTGGCGGCAAGCGCCTTCCTTAACGTCATGTTCCTGGCGTCTCTTGGGCTGATGACGGACGAGACGCAACCGGCGGCGCAGGCCTCGCTGTGGTTTTCAATCCCCTTCGTCGGGCTGTTCGTCGCCTATTTCGCTTTCATGCCGGCCGTCATCGCCATCCTCGCCTCCGAGATCCTTGGCCGACGTGACTGGCTGTTCTATGCGCTGGCGGGTGCTGTGGTGGCAGCGGTCTTCCTTGGCTTCGTCCACCAGACGGCCGATGCCAATTTCGAGGTTACCAATACCAGCGTCATGCTGGCGGTGATCGGCTGCGGCATGGTCGGCGGTATTTTCTACTGGCTGAGCGCCGGCCGCTCGGCCGGAAGCTGGCGTCAGATCGGACGCCCTATTTCGCCTGGGCCGTCAGGATCTTGAGCGCGAAGGCCGAAAAAACTCCGGCAAAGAGATAGTCGACGACGCGGGTCACGCGCGGGCTGGATTTCATCGCGGCCGAGAATTTTTCCGCCGCCAGCACCATCGGCGCCGTCACCGGGATCGCCAGCACGACGAACATCGCGCCGAGGAAGAACAGCTTTCCCGGCGCGTTGGGGTCATGCACGGAGACGAATTGCGGCAGGAAGGTCATGAAGAACAGGATGATCTTCGGGTTGAGCAGATTCACCCCGAGCCCCGCGAGCCAGCTGCGAACCAGTGAAATCTTCGGCCCGCTCTTCTTCTCCGGTGAAAACGCCGACCCTTTTGTGATCGCCTGCCATGCCAGGAAGGCCAGATAGCCGGCGCCGAAAATCTTCAGCACGAAGAACGCCATCGGCGAGGCGACGATCAGCGCCGAGACGCCGACCACCACCAGCGTGGTGTGGATCAGCGTGCCGCACAAGGCGCCGGCCATCGAGGCAAAGCCGGTGGCACGGCCCTGGCTCAGCGTGCGCGAGACGAACAGCGTCATGTCAGGCCCGGGCGTGATCGCCAGGATGAAGGTGGCGATGGAGAACTGGATAAGCGTCGTACTGTCGGGGATGAAGGACATGGCTCGTCTCGTAGCGGCAAAAGACGGCGCAGCCATAGCGCAAGAGCCGTGTGCTCGCCAGCCTCTTGGAGATGAAGCATCTGGTCCAGGCATCATTCGTCCCTTGCGCTGGCCTAAAACGCCGTGATACCTCGCCCGCGAAGAACCCCTGTCGCGGAACTGCCCACCATGTCGAAAGCAAAAGCCGTCAAGAAAGTCGTGCTCGCCTATTCCGGCGGCCTTGATACCTCGATCATCCTGAAATGGCTGCAGACCGAACTCGGCGCCGAGGTCGTCACCTTCACCGCCGATCTCGGCCAGGGTGGCGAACTGGAGCCGGCCAGGCGCAAGGCCGAGATGATGGGCATCAAGGACATCCGCATCGTCGATGTCCGCGAGGAGTTCGTATCCGATTTCGTCTTTCCGATGTTCCGCGCCAACGCCGTCTATGAAGGCACCTATCTGCTCGGCACCTCGATCGCCCGGCCGCTGATTTCGAAACATCTTGTCGAGATCGCAAAAGAGACCGGCGCCGATGCCATCGCCCATGGCGCCACCGGCAAGGGCAACGATCAGGTGCGTTTCGAGCTTTCCGCCTATGCGCTGAACCCCGACATCAAGGTCATCGCGCCCTGGCGCGACTGGTCGTTCAAGTCGCGCACCGATCTCATCAATTTCGCCGAGCAGCACCAGATCCCGGTGCCGAAGGACAAGAAGGGCGATGCGCCGTTTTCCGTCGACGCTAACCTGCTGCACTCCTCCTCCGAGGGCAAGGTGCTGGAGGACCCGTGGAGCGAGCCGCCGGAATTCGTCCACCAGCGCACCATCTCGCCGATGGATGCGCCGGATGAGGTCACCGAGATCGAGATCGAATTCCTCAAGGGCGACCCGGTTGCGCTCAACGGCAAGAAGCTGTCGCCGGCAACGATGCTGGCGGCGCTGAACGATCTCGGCCGCGACAACGGCATCGGCAGGCTCGACCTGGTCGAGAACCGTTTCGTCGGCATGAAATCGCGCGGCGTTTACGAGACCCCCGGCGGCACCATCCTGATCGCCGCCCATCGGGCGATCGAATCGATCACGCTCGACCGCGGTGCGGCCCACCTCAAGGACGAGTTCATGCCGCGCTATGCCGAGCTGATCTACAACGGCTTCTGGTTCGCGCCCGAGCGCCTGATGCTGCAGGCAATGATCGACAAGAGCCAGGAAGACGTCGAAGGCACCGTGCGGCTGAAGCTCTACAAGGGCAACGTGATTGTCACCGGCCGCAAGTCGAGGAAGACGCTCTATTCCGACGCGCTGGTCACCTTCGAGGACGACCGCGGCGCCTACGACCAGAAGGATGCCGAAGGCTTCATCCGCCTCAATGCGCTCAGGCTGCGGACGCTGGCGGCGCGTAACCGTAGAAAATAGCCAGTTTCTCTGCACAGTGATTTTGACGGGTTGGAAGCGGCAGCAACCGTCGATAGTTCTGTCAGCGGCCAATTTCACCTGCAAATCGCAACCTCGGAGATTTGCTGAGACACCCCTCGACTTCGTCATCCCAGGGCGGAGCAAGGAGCAAGGCGACGCGGCGCAGACCCTGGGATCCATGCCGTTCCCTAGCGGCAGTGCTCCTGCGGACCGGAGTCTACCACCCCGTTCCGCGAAAAAGCTCGAACCACTCCGGGTTGGTCTTCTCGATCAGCTCGTACCGCGCTTCTGGCTCGCGGTCATGGTGGCATGGCCGGTGACGGTTGAAGGGTAGCCGGCGCTGGTGCGGACGCAAGTGCCGTTCTGAACCGCTGCCTTCTTCGGCTGACGTAACGGCATGGATCCTCGGGTCTCCGCAACGTCGCTTCGCTCCTGCTCCGCCCGAGGATGACGAAGATGTGGTGGCTTATCGCTAATCGCAAACCTTGGCGATTGGCAGCCCGATCGGCAGGCTCCCGTCCACAGCCCTTTCAGGCTCTGTCAAAGAACCAAAACCTCTGTGCAGAGGAACTAGTACTGTTGCAGCGTAATTTTGCCGGCAAACGGCAACCTTGAGATTGGCCGAAGCCTCCCTCGCTTCGTCATCCCAGGGCGGAGCAGGAGCGAAGCGACGCGGCGCAGACCCCAGGATCCATATGTGGACGGCGCCCTGCCTGCAACGGTTGTTTTGCGTCGTTTTCGATCGCTTGCGTCCATATGTCCGGCCTTTGA
>NZ_JAMYME010000052.1:0-39724 GCF_040318345.1 Mesorhizobium sp. M1169
CTGCGCTCCTCGCTGCCGCAAATCAGGCGGCAAATCTCCCCAGTGCATAGCCCTCAGGCAAGATGGGGTGCTCGTCACGCTCCCGATGATGTCCGCCACCTCCGGGCCCGAGCGGGCCGTCGGCGCGAGCTCAGAAGTATTTGCAGCACTCACCCCGGAGATCGTTATCGGTTGTGTCGAGCGACGTGCACTCGATGGCTCCACCGAGAGCGACAAAGCGATTGGTGGGGTGGTGCGCGCCTTCCTGCGCTATCTGCATGTGAAGGGTGCGGCGCGGCAATCAACGTGAGAGCGCCTCTCTCCCAGATCGCGCTATAGAAGGGCTTCATTTCGGTGGCCTAGGCCGACTACGTGCCGTATATCCGTCGTTGGGAAGGTCGCTTGCCTCTAACGGCGTGGCAGAGCCACGCGGGCGGTGAGAAGATGTTTGTCGATTACTGCCAGCGACATGGTGCCGGCCCCGGAACGGCGAGGTGCGCTATGCCCATGTGTTTGTGGCGGTGCCCGGCGGATCGACTTGTCATTTGCCTGCGCGACGTCGACCGAGCCGTTCGCCCACTGGATCAAAGCGCACAATGCGGCCTTCGCCTTCTTCGGCCGTGGCCCATCTTCTGGTTCCCGATTAGGCGCCGGGGCACGTAATCAAGGTCTTGTGTCCCGGACGGCCATGTGCCCTAAAGAACCGTGCCCCACCATTCTCTGTGCAGGCTGATTATGGGATGGCCCGCCCCTCTACGGAGCGATCGGTTAGGATTGCTCTGTCTTGGAACGAGAGAGGAACGGACCAATGTCGATTGTCGTGCTTGGAATTGATCTTGGCAAGAACGTGTGCCGCCTAGTCGGGTTGGATGAGGCTGGTGCTGTTATTTTGTAAGCGGGAAGGTCATCCCATCTGGCGCGGGAAGTATGCGCGGGTGCGCGGGCGATGACGATACTGAGGTAACCGAGGAGCTTGCGGTGTCAATTTCTATGTCTGCGCCCATGCCTGCGGATAGAAGCTTCCAATTGATTGAGGCGGTTGCGGAGGGGTGCACCGGTTGCGCGGCGGCGGCGATGGTCAGATGCGTTCAAGGCCGAGATGGTGGCAAGGAGCTCTGAACCGGGCGCCAATATTTCAGGCTTGGCGCGGGAGATTGGGTCAGCCCATCGCAATTGTTCGGCTGGCGGGCTGCGGTGCTTAAAGGGTGAGGTGGAACGCGCCGGCAAGGATGAGGGAGTCCTGCTTTGGGAGGCTTTAGGCTCACCATTCCCGAACCATTGAGATTGACGTCAATGGCATGACGGTCCGGGCCGGTGCGAATGTGCGAGGACCATCTGCGGCGTGTTTTGGGGGCGGTGCGCTCAGCATGATCCCAGCTGGCGTGAAGGTTTATCTTGCGAGCCGTCCGGTAGACTTCCGAAAAGGTATCGACGGCTTTCTGGCGTTGGTGCGCGGTGCCGGCTCGGATCCGTTCTTATGCGTCGGGCGAGATTATGTGGCGGAGCCGCCCTGGCGCCCGGCACGTCCAAACCCAGCTTGCCTCCGCCACATAATATTTAGATGCTGTTCAGCAGTTGCAGAACGGCGTCGTTCGGTCGGAAACGCACACCGTGGCGGCCGGCGACGCCCGCCTTCACGAGTCCGTTGCGCATCACCCCCGAGACTGGATACGTTGACGCAGACTGAGCAGAGCAATCTTCACAAACACCCTTGCAGACGGGCGGGCCATACGTTCACGCTCGTCCGGGCTGCGCAGCCCTGGCCAGCTCCGCCGGGCGAGCGCTCGCCCTCGCGCCTTCTGGGGGATCCCCGTGGATGCGTGTTTTCGCCAGCGGGCGCCGAAAGCCGGTTGGTATAGCCGATTAAAATGCGAGATTTTTCGTTCGCTTGATCCTGGTTCACTCGATGTTCCTCGATGTCGGTGGCAATATCGAGCGGGGCAGCTCCCCACGCGCAGACCTCTGTGCGGGGCTGCATGTCGGCCATGGCGTGCCTCACCCGTGCCGAGGTCGCGCGGATCGTGGATCGCGGCGATCGAAGTGAAAGTGTCCAGCGGGTTCCAGTGACTACGCTGCGGATAAGTTCGCTTCTTCTCAGCAAACCTCCCAATCCGAACGAATCACGCATGGACGTTCGCTCGGTCTCGGCGGCCTTCGAAGGCACGTACCGATCAGTCGCGAAGCCATCGCGTCCGGGGTCCTACGGCGTCATCCCCCTTAGCGTTTGCAAGCTCTCTCTATCTCAAAACGAGATGACGTCAATACACACACTAGATTTGACTTAGGCCCTCTGTCTCTTGCTACGGTTCACGTGCAGATGATTGTGCGCGCCTCCATCTTCGCGACTTCGACCGAGTGGGTTATTTAGCTGCCAAAGGGTCGTAGTGGGCGTGGGAGGTGAAAGCGGGTCGGGCAAAAAGCGTGAGGATGATCGTTTATGTTCATGAGACGAAGAAATGTAGGTCTGCGATGCGCTCCTTGTACACGGATAGCATTTCGATGCCAGCACTATGTCTCGCTCGGGGTGTAACGTGGAAGGGTACTCACTCGCGGATAGTAGATTAACGATGGAGACGAGATGAAACATGATTGACCATCTTAAAGCCGTTCTTGATGCAATCGACAACAGTCGAGATGCGGCGCTAGCAAGGCTCTTTGAGGTGTTGCGAATACCCAGTATCTCAACCGACCCTGCCTATAAAGAACATTGCAGAGCAACGGCAGAATGGTGTGTCGCAACACTTCGAGAAATCGGATTCGAAGCGGGTCTACGGGAGACGAGCGGGAATCCGATAGTCGTGGCGCACGATGGGCCGGCCAACGGCGAAGGTAAGCCTCATATCCTCTTCTATGGGCACTATGACGTGCAGCCGCCTGATCCTCTGGACCTGTGGACTAAACCTCCATTCGAGCCATGGTTGGACGTCGAGCCAGGTAATGGGGAAGTGATCGTCGCGCGAGGAGCAGAAGATAGCAAAGGACAGTTTTCAACGTTCCTCGAAGCCTTACGAGCGTGGAAGCAGGTGGCGGGCGAGCTGCCGATCCGCGTGACGGTTCTCCTTGAGGGTGAAGAGGAATCTGACTCACCAAGCCTTGCAGAATTCTTGGCTCGGCACGGTAGCGAGATCACTTGCGATCTCGCGTTCATCTGCGATGTCGTACAGTGGGATAAAGACACGCCTGCAATTACAGTCCGGTTGAGAGGCATTGTCGGTCTCGAGGTCGTTCTCACGGGACCAAGCCGAGATTTGCATTCCGGCCAGTATGGCGGACCTGCGCTGAACCCTATCCGGGAGCTTGTGCATGTCCTTGCTGATCTCCATGACGCCAATGGGCGCGTCGCTGTACCAGGTTTCTATGATGGTATCGAGCCGCCTCCGCCGGATCAGAAGAAGCAATGGCAAGCGCTGGATTTCGACACCGACGAATTCCTTGGCGACGTAGGGCTTACCGTTCCAGCAGGAGAGAAGGGATATAGCGCGCTGGAACAACTTTGGGAGCGTCCAAGCTGTGAATTCAATGGCATTACGGGCGGTTATCAGGGCGTCGGCAGTAAAACAGTTATACCTTCGAGGGCATCTGCGAAGATTACCTGTCGCCTGGTCGCTGGACAGAATCCGGAGAAGATTTTGGATTCGCTTCAATCGTTCATCCAATCCCGGGTACCACAGGATTGTAAAGTGGAGTTCCTTGACCAAGTCGACACGGGTTTGTCCGGCGAGGATGAATTCTTTTCTTTCGAAACGAGAGTGAAACAAGCCAGCCGCAAAGCTTTCAGTACTGATCCCCAATCGCCTTACCTGAAGGCAGCAGCAGAAGCTCTCGAGGAAGAATGGGGGCGCCCCGCCGTGTTCATGGGGTCAGGCGGATCAATACCTATTGTATCTTCACTGAGTCGTGTTCTTGGCATAGATTGCCTTCCGATTGGCTTCGGATTGGATGATGATCGTATCCACTCTCCGAACGAAAAGTACAATCTAAAAAGCTTCCAAAAAGGCGCACGGAGCTGGGCCAGAATCATCGGACGGCTGGCTCGACCTGCTTAGGGCCTCTTGATCGCACGGCTCACCCGGTGGATCAGGCCTCTTCAGTTGGAATAAAGGCGAGCGGAAAGAATATCTTGTGCCATACCTATTTTATGATATAGTTCATCTTTCGCTTGACATAATGCAATGAGTAGATTCCATGGCATTCCATGCAATAGGGTTATTCCCGCAGCCGCTGTGGCGTTTCAGACAACGGCAATGCGCCCTTGGGTGGCTCAGCTATCAGAGCGCCGAGGCGTCGAATGCGGTGGCTACTTTACTTTGGTACTAGTGGCCTTCTATCGACGAGGCGCCGGCACGCCTGCTCCGTTTGCCATTAACCGCGCTCGGCAAGCCGCAATCCCCAGGTATCGATTGGAAGTGGTACTTCGTCGTCTAACGCGTCTACAGCGGCGTTATAGTCGGGCAATGGCGCTCTCGCGAGGCGCTTGGTGTCTGGAGCCGCGCCACGTAAACGCAAGCGCTCTTTGACCCTGGGAAGAATGATTTGCTATGACAGTGCCGATGCGAGAGCGGACCAAAGTGCAGGCTGACGTCGCGATCATCGGCGGGGGGATTGCAGGCCTGACGGCAGGCATATCTCTCCTACAAAAGGGCTTGAATGTCGCAGTAATAGAGGACGGTGGTAAGCGTAAGGCCGCCTCATGGATTAACGCCGGAACAGTTGCGCTTCAAAACAAAGGCCCACAACTTCACGAGATTTGTCTCGCCGCAATTAATGCGTGGTCAGAACTCGACCAATCCCTGAGTGGCGCAACCCAGTATGTTAGGGCTGGCGGTTATCGCGTGGCCTGTAACGATGAGCAATTAGTGGCGCTTCATCAGCGCTCCGTTGAACTCAAGGCCCATGGCGTAGATTGTGAGGTCGTTGCTGGCAACGAAGTTCGGAAGCGGACTCCTTGGTTCTCAAGAGGCGTGCAAGCCATTTCCCACTGCCCTTACGATGGGATGGCCAGTCCTCTGCGCGCGCGGCTGGCGTTGTTAAACGAATACACTAGGTTTGGAGGTTTGCGCATTTCGTCACACGTTCAAGCGGTGGAGAGCGCCCACAAGACTTTTAGGCTCATTACTTCCGACTATCATACCGTGGAAGCGCATTATGTCATAATCGCGGCTGGGGCGTGGAACACCGAGGTTTCGCGAATATTCGGTCGGCCGATTCGAACGGATTTGAAAGTTAACATTCTCTCAGTGACGGAACGTACGTCTCAGTTTATGCAGAGAGCAGTAATAACCCACGCCGGCGGAAAATTCACGTTGAAGCAATTTGCCAACGGTTCATGTGTTATTGGCGGTGGGTATTCCGGCATTGGCGATCTCGAAACCAATGTTGCGGATATTGATGTAAATGAGCTCCAAAAGAATTTACAGGCACAATTCGATATTGTGCCGGAACTAGAATCTCTTCTTCTTGTCAGGACATGGGCGGGATTTTCTGAAACAGCATTCAGCCATGGTCCGGTGCTTGACAGCATTGATGATGACGCGCGCGTGTGGATCATTCTAACTGGCGACATCGGATTCACGCTGGGACCACTGTTCGGACGGATGGCAGCTGATGCGATATGCGGAGCAGCAATTCCGAAATTTCAAAAAAATTCGCTAAGGCTCTCGGAAAATGTTTAAGTCGAGCAGGAGAATGTTTAAGCGCTTGGAGGGAGCAGATACAGATGTCGGTGTCAATGTATTCGTTAATGGGCAGAGCGTTTCGGCGTCTATAGGTGACACGGTTGCCGGTGTGCTGTTCATGATTGAGACATTGAGTATAAGACGCTCATTAGATCTAAGAGTCCATCGCGGTTATTACTGCGGAATGGGTGTCTGCTGGGAATGTACAGTGACGATAGACGGCCAGAGTGGTGTCCGGGCTTGCCTCACCGAGGTCCGTGAAGGGATGCGTATTGTAACGGATGTGGGAAGCCATGATGATGTATGACGTTATAGTCGTCGGTGCTGGTCCTGCAGGCTTATCAGCCGCCCGCACGGCTGCTGAAGCCGGGTTGAAGGTCGCGCTGATTGACGATCAGACGAGGGTAGGCGGTCAATATTTCCGACATGCTGGCGTGAATCGAATTGGCAGGCTTTTAACGCCCCGATTTGGAAGAGCACCTTACATCCACGCTAGCCTCTCCGTATTCGACAATTGCGGCGTGACAGTCCTGAGTCAGGCGACCGTTCTCGATATATCGGCCGATCGAATTCTCACCGTTGCCGTTGGCGGAAGTATCACCCATCTTCGAGGCGATAGTGTCGTCGTTGCGACTGGAGCCCGCGAGCGGATACTACCTTTCCCCGGCTGGACGACCCCAGGTGTCATTGGCGCCGGCGCGGCGCAAAACCTGATGAAGGCGAGTGGCGTCATTCCCGGATCTCGCGTACTTGTCATGGGGTCAAATCCACTTTGCTTGTTAGCAGCGACGAGCCTCTTGAGATGTGGGGCAAAGATCGTTGCTGTTTGCGCCCCGTGCCGCCCGCCCCTAACGTTAAGCGCGTTGTTGCGCTTGATGCGCAGACCGGACATCTTCCTTCGGGGATTGAGCTACCTTCTGATGCTCAAACTCTATCGGGTGCAGGTGCTGACTGATTATTCCATCACTAATGTAATCGGCCACGAAAGGGTGACTGGCGTCGTAGTCCGCCAATTCGGTCAACGCTTCGGGTCCTCCGACCAACGCCTTGATCTGGACCTAGTAGTCGTCAACGATGGCTTGCTGCCCAATATCGAGGTGGCCTCGCGCGCCGGTTGTGAACTCGAGTGGCAATCGTTAAACTTGGTATGGTCGCCCAAGCGGAACTCAAGTTTTGAATCCACTGTCCGTAACGTGTACGTGGTCGGCGATTGCGTCACACCGTCTGGTGTAGAAAATGCGTTGCTTGAGGGCGCGATTGCGGCAAGTTCTATTGCTGCCGCACGAGGCGTTGCCGACAGCATTCGTTTGAGACAACTGTCGACTTTGAAGAGACAATGGCGTCGCCTGCAAAAATTTAGATCCGCCGTCGTCGAATTAACGCTCCAGGAGTCATTCGACCGGCGACCGCTTACAGATGATACGACCATTTGCCGTTGTGAAGATGTTTCGTTTGCATCGATCATGCGCGCGCTCAGCCACGGAATTCAGGATTTGAGCGCGCTGAAGGCCGAAACGCGTGTCTGCATGGGGCGCTGCCAGGGTCGCACGTGTATGCATACGGTGCTTGCTCTGTTAGGTAGAGCAGCCGGTAAGGAACCGGATGAACTGCGGCCCCCAGTTCCTCGTTTTCCGCTTAGGCCAGTTAAAATTGGTGAATTGATAAATAAGTCTTGAGCATCGGGAATTACGGGCAGCTTCGCTGCATTGCCGGTATTGGAGAGGCCTGCCCCCTGGTCCCGGTGCAGAAGAAGCGCAAGTCTGAAGAGGTCGTCGCGAAGCTTCGACAGGATCACGTGTTGTTGCCCCAGTCACAACTTGCCCCCCTCTCGGTATTGTGGCGCCTGTTTCGAGTGTTGCGCTCGCCTGCCCCTGTCCGAAGGAAGGAGCGTGCTAGGTCGCTAAATAGGATCATCTTTAATGTCTGAGATGCGTCTAGTTGTCGTCGGAGCCGCCGGGCGCATGGGCAGGATGCTCATTAGGACGATTGCCGAAAGCCGAGACTGCGTCCTCTCAGGAGCAATCGAACGGCCTGGCACTGCGGCTATTGGTCAGGATGCAGGAATCGTCGCGGGCATGCCGAGTTGTGGTGTCACGGTGATGGACGAACCCGGGCCTGCCTTCGCAGAAGCCGACGGCGTGTTAGATTTCACAACGCCGGAAGCAACCCTCGCATTTTCCTCACTCGCCGCCCAGGCTCGCATCGTCCATATCGTCGGCACCACCGGCATGGAGTCCGCTCATCTCTCCGAGCTAGAGAGGGCGGCAAGAAATGCCGTCATCATCCAATCTGGTAATATGAGCCTCGGCGTCAATATCCTCGCCGCGCTGATCCGGAAGGTTGCAGCTACCCTCGATTCTGAGTGGGATATCGAGGTTCTCGAGATGCATCACCGGATGAAGATCGATGCTCCTTCCGGTGCGGCTTTGTTGCTAGGCGAGGCTGCGGCCGCCGGCCGGCAGATGGGGTTGCCCGGCCAGCGCGTCGCCGCGCGCGACGGTCACACCGGCGCCCGGACTGTCGGCACGATCGGCTTTGCCGCTTTGCGCGGCGGGACAGTCATCGGCGATCACAAGGTCATCTTCGCGGGCGGCGGCGAGCGACTAGAACTGTCGCATATCGCTGAAGACCGCAGTCTCTTCGCGCAAGGTGCCATCAAGGCAGCACTTTGGGGTCGCGACTGCAAACCCGGCCTATATTCGATGGCCGACGTGCTCGGACTGGATGCGCCGTAACGTTGCACCGCTATATTGAATGATGTATGCTGGTTAAACCCAATGTGGTACTGCGGGCCTTTCGCCGGACAGATCCCGTAAGGTGCTGCGGGTTACGTTGCGGCATGCCGGTCGACTTCCGCAAATGGCCGCTGTCGCTGCGCGACGGCGGAGGGCGCACCTGGGTGACGATCGCGACGCCACTTCAGATTTGCGATATGTCGTTCCGCTCGCTTGGCTCACCCAGACCCTCGAACACATCGCCCGGCGATAGCCCGCCTCCGCAATCGCAATAGTCTTCATTAGCTTCGCAACATCGATTCCGACAAATGCCTCTCAATAATCCGCTGCTGCTCGTCCTCCTGAGTTGAGGATCGGCTCGGCCCGTCCGAGATGGGGTATTCGGAGCCTCATCTTCCGGCCAGGATGCATTGTGTAGATGTTGAAGGTTGAAGGTGCGAAGGTGCTGCGCTTCGAGTGAGAATAAATGTGGTCTGCGTGGAGGCAGCCGCAAAGCATCTGAAGGAGGAAGCGCAGCATGAAGCACTATGCTGCATTGGATGTGGCGGTAAAAGGGACCGCAGTGTGCATCATCTGCATCATCGGTGAAACCGGCCGGATTTGCCGGGAGGTGAAGGTGGCAAGCCACCGCAGGATCTAGGGCAGGGGCTCAAGGAGCCCGCCTGGCGGCTTGAGCACGTTGGGCTTGAAGCCGGGCCGCTGTCGCAGTGGCTGTTCGAGGGCCCGGCCCGGGCCGGCGTGCCGTGATCTGCATCGAGACCCGTCACGCCGCCCCTGTGCTCCTTACCGCCCGCGATAGCACAAATCTCCTCATCCGACTTCCTCCCAACCTAAGCTTTGTGCGCGCGATAGATCCGGGTGGCTCGCGAAATTTTATGCCTCTGTCCAAGCTTGGAAGGCGGGCCTGTGGACCGCTTTCCATTGAACGCCCATAGCGGCCACCCGTGCCGGCGGCTTAGTCCAACACGTTCTTAGCTCATCGCCGCGATCGGCCACAGCGCGCTCTTGTCATCCCGCTTTTTGTCGCGATGCCAAGCTAAGACGCTCTGCAATTTGCTTTGCTTGTTTAACGTGCGCTCAGGATGCCAACCTTTTGCAACCCTTTATCGATCAGGTCGCTGGTTCCCTTGTCCGCTGGTAGATGCGGAAGCCGCACGTCACCGCCGAAGCGCCCCGCGAGCTTCATTGCTTCCTTGAGGAAAACCAGACCTGGTGCCCCGACCGTGGCCATTTGATGGTAAAATTGATCCACTCGTAACTCACAGCGTTTTGCAGTTGCAAGATCATTTGAAACAAGTGCGCGGTAATATTGAACCATAACTGGACTCAGATTCGATAGCATCGAGACCGTACCGACCGCGCCGCGGTTGAATACAGCTCCAAAATAAGGCTCAAGTCCGGTAAATACCGCCAGCTCATGGGCAATCTCATAGATTGTTTCACTTGCGGCGTACAAATCTCGGCTACTGTCTTTGAAAGCCACAACGGAACCGGCCTCGGCGATCTTTTTCATCGACTTAGCGTCGAGCAAAACACCGGTCCGAGGAGTGTTGTTGTACACCATAAGGGGGTGATCGACCGTCGCAACCGTGTGAAAAAATCTGACCACCTCGTGTGGCGCGGCAAAGCAACCGCCAGGGGGGAGTATCATGCTGCCGGCTAATCCAAGGTTCTTGGCAGTCCGGGTCAATTCTACAGCCTTGCTGGTTCCAACGGCGGATGTGCCTGCAATAACCGGGACTTTTTCCCCCGCCACCTCCTGCGCAATTTCCCAAGCGCGAATGCGTTCTTTATCGGACAGCGTGTACCACTCACCTGTGCTGCCGGTAACTACGAGTCCATCGACACCATCGCCTAGGAGCGTCAACAGATGTTTCCTGAATAGCTTCTCGTCAAAGTTATCGCCTGTGAAAGGGGTTACCACCGCCGTGAAAACGCCCGCCCAGTTCGTGCGCAAACCACTCATTAAGACCTCCTATGCTTGGGAATCGATATTTGATGTCGCTGTACAACGCAGCGGGGCCGAGTCATTTAGATTGACCAGTGCCCCCTTCGGAGGCGCGTCTGGATCGGTCGGAAACAGTAACCAATTCGTGGGGATGTCTTCGCCGCCGATCACCCGCACGCTCCTTCCTTTGATTGCCACATATCATTTTTCCAATGACCCATACCATGTATGCGGAGTAGCGCAAGAAAAATTTAGCACGTAGACGCGATGAGGAGAGAAGACAAGAGACTCGGGGCGTTCGACGCGCGACCGTCGCAGATCAAGGCAGTCGCGATGTGGAGGTAGTCGAGAATCTTCGCTCAGTCGGCTCTCGTCCACATCATTTTCTAGCGCTTCGCGAGAGCCAGACAACGGGGGCCCTTCGAGCGAAAGCTGCCGGGGCGGCTATCCGGAAGATCTTCTCCGAGCCCATTAGCCGATGATTCCTCTTCGTGCCGTTTGATTCTCTATATGGCTGACGACCGCAAAAAGCCCGCGAGGATCGTCATTCATGGGCGAAGTTTTGAACTATGCCAAACCTTCCGCACTATGCTAGTCGGTCGATTGCGTCTATCCAGTTGACCCCTCCAGAAACTGGAATTCCGGCTCTTTCCGCCGTGTGCAACCTCCAAGAAAATGAAATGAAATACCGCTCTTCATGTGACTCGCTCTTCACCGCGATCGCGGTAGCCCTACCGGTAAGGCTTTTTCAGCCAGGATGCATTATGTCAAATCTATCCTTGTAATAAATCAAAGTTAATCCCCAATGATCGTCGATTATCTTAGCCGATATGGATCACAGGAAATTCGAGGTTTCCGATGAGCCACCAAGTCGCAAACTAGCGCTGCGGTCATTGGTGCCCCGCTGATACCTAAGTGCCCGTGGCCAGTCGCGAATAGAATTACAGAATGCTTGGGGTGGATGCCAATAATGGGAAGACTGTCAGGCGTCGAAGGCCTCACCCCCATCCAGCGCTGCACCTTCTCGATTTGTAGGTCCGGAATCATCGCGCGAGCGCAAGCGATAAGCTTCTCCGGTTGCTTCTCATCCAACGGGGCGTCGACCCTATCGAATTCGGCGATGCCGACGATGCGCAACTCATCCGCAAGGGGTGTGGCAACGAAGGCTGAGCCAGTGTCAGTCACGGGGCGGCGAACAGCGCCAGAGATACCGGGGAAAGCGACATGATATCCTCGCTCGCTAGTCAGCGATAGGGACACTCCCAAAGCCTTAGCGAAATCGCGGCTGGCAATACCTGCGGAGACTACGACGCTCTCATAGCGATGAGACCCCGTGCTCGTGTGCAGAGTGACAAGATTGGCCCCCGGTTCGATGGAGTGCACCCGCGCCTTCTCGAGCGTCACTCCATAGGCAGCGGCGCGCTCCATAAGACTCTCGACAAGTGTCAGCGGCGAGTCCACATAACCGCTTCCCGGAAAGTAAAGTCCTCGCTGATAGTCTTTGGACAGACCCGGCTCGAGTTCCCGTATCTGGTCCGCACTGATCTTTTCAAATGCTGCGTTGTGGCTCGTCCGCAAGCTCGCGATCTGCTCGTCCAATCCTCCTGGGGTTATATCCTTATAGACATGGAGCGCTCCGGTCGGGCGAAACACCTTTCTCCAGCCATTGTCGCCTAGCATGTCGCGATAGAGATCTGCGCAAGGAGCATTAAGGGCATTCAACGCGGTGTAAGTGGATTCCCACGTCTCCGGCTTGCCGGTCCGAATGAAACGAAGGAGCCAAGGGATATTTCGCGGCAGCTCCCGTGGGGCAAGCCGGACCGGCCCATTCTTGTCAGCAAGCCAGCGCAGCGCCCGCCACAAAACACCTGGATATGCCATGGGAAGCGAGGTTCCGGCATTATACTGCGCTCCGTTGCCCCAGGAGCAGCCATGCCCTACCTTTCCTTCCTCGAACACAGTAACGCAGTGTCCTTCCCGCGCCAGCATCAAGGCACAGCTCACGCCGGCGAGCCCGCCGCCGACAATCGCGATAGATCGAGTTTCAGTCATTTCGGTACCTGCTGCATTTTTGGGCTCTCGGACTCGACACCACCTATTGACGTGGCAATCGCGTGATCGACGAGCGCCTTGTACCGGGCCTCATTGATGGAGCCATAGGAACCGAAGCGGGTGACGAGAACGGGGAAGATGCCACCCCAGTTTACGCCAGCCATGATTTACTATCCTTGTGCGAGAGATGTGATTGAAGCTGCGTCCGCCGCAGTCGCAAAGGGACTGAGAAGGCGGGCCGTCGATAATAAGTTAGGTGGAGTAGTGCCCGAGATAAAGGTCAGCGGCCTTCTCGTTGTTCAGCAACTCGGTTGCCGGCCCTTCCATGGCAACCCTGCCACTGTCCATAATGGCTCCTCGATTAGAGATCGCCAACGCCTGACGGGCGCGCTGCTCAATCAGCAGGATACTGGTGCCGTCGGATGCCAAGCTCGCAATACGAGCGAAGCTGTCCGCCACTAGCGCAGGTGAAAGAGCCGCTGTTGGCTCATCCAACACCACGACCCGGGGCCGTGTCATCAGTGCACGCGCATAGGCCAATTGCTGCCGCTCGCCGCCCGAGAGACGCCCTGCCCGCGCCCTTTTGCGTTCAGCCAAAGCCGGGAAGAGCCGAAACATCTCGGAAATCCGGGCTTTGCGGTCCTGCACGC
Source organism: Mesorhizobium sp. M1169 (assembly GCF_040318345.1). Taxonomy (NCBI): domain Bacteria; kingdom Pseudomonadati; phylum Pseudomonadota; class Alphaproteobacteria; order Hyphomicrobiales; family Phyllobacteriaceae; genus Mesorhizobium; species Mesorhizobium sp. M1169. The sequence continues at coordinate 13,040 of NZ_JAMYME010000052.1, forward strand.
CTTGCACGACTTCAAGGTTCTCGGTGATCGTGAGCGATGGAAATACATTGGCGACCTGTGGTACGTACCCGATACCGTGTTGCGCGCGCTTTTCGGGCGCCAGGGACGTGATGTCCCTTCCATCAAGTCGGAGGGACCCGCTGACGCGCGGTAGTAGACCTACGACCGCTTTCGCGAGAGTCGACTTGCCGGCTCCGTTTGTCCCAGCGACCGTCAGGATTTCACCTTCCTTGAGCATCAGGTCAATTCCGTTCAGGATGTCGACCTCGCTATAGCCACCCTTGAGGCCCTCAATGGACAGTACTGTCATGATGTACCTCCCAAGTATGCTTCACGCACCTGCTTGTCCGCCAACACTCCGGCGGGCACTCCAGAGGCGATGAGGCGCCCGCGATCCATCACATGCAAGGTCGAGACGAGACGTGTGAGCGCACCAAGATCATGCTCGATTATCAGAAAGCCGATGCCTTTTGCATTCAGTTCCCGAATGCGCTCCGCGATCTCCTCGATCAGCACTGGATTGACGCCTGCAAAGGGCTCGTCCAGCAAGATCAGTCTGGCGCCAGTCATCAGCGCGCGCCCGAGTTCCACCAGCTTCTTTTGCCCCCCGGAGAGGCGAACGGCCAGCGTGTGCGCGACTTGTGACAGCCGAAGAAAATCGAGCATCGCGTCAACTTCCCGTGAAATCGTGTCCTCCTCTCCCCGGATACGTCCTGGACGGAAGAACAGATCGACGAGGCTTTCACCGCTCTGCTTTGGTGCAGCCGCCATGAGGTTCTGCCTAACGGTGAGATGGCTGAACTCTCGAGGTACCTGGAACGTTCTCACCATGCCACTGCGAGCCCGTTCGACTGCGGAGAGATGTCCAATCGGCTTTTCGTTCAGGCGCACCTGGCCTTCGGCGGCATCCAAGAAGCCGGTTACCAAAGAGAACAGGGTTGATTTCCCCGCGCCGTTGGGGCCAATGACCCCGACGATATCGCCAGTTGGCACCGTGAAAGATACGTTGTCTACCACTCGCAGCGCGCCGTAGACCTTTGTAAGACCTTCGATTGCAAGGTTCATCGCTTCGTATAATCTCCCATCAGGCCTTGAGGCCGGTAGAGCGTGAAGAGAACCAGCGCGAGACCGATGATACCGATGCGAACACTCGCCATTTCGACTTCGGAAACAAAAGGTATGAAGCCGCGGAGAAATCGAGAGCCCTCCAAGAATATCATCAGGATAACCGTTCCGGCGATGGCACCTGAAATTCGGCCAACACCACCAATTATGATGGCCATCCAGACATAAAAAGTCATGAGTGGAATGAACTGCTCAGGCACTATGTAGCCGATGTAGTGCGCGTAAAATCCTCCGGCAATGCCAGCGAGGCCAGCCCCAAGCATTAAGACCTGGATCTTGAAACCGGCTGGGTCCTTGCCGAGGGCCTTCACTGCTTCCTCGTTGTCACGGATTGCTTCGATCATTCGCCCGAAGGGGGAGCGCGTGATACGTCGGTTCGCGAGCCCTGCCAGCACGATAACGGTGACAAGTAGCACCAACACCGCGAAAGACTGCACTAGCCCAGTTCCTAAGAAGCCCATCAATTTCGGGATGCCTGTTATGCCCTGAACACCTTTCGTCAACCACTGTTCACTTGTGACCACGATCCTTACGGTTTCTGAGAAACCTAGCGATACTATAGCGAAATAGTCGTCACGCAGTTTAAGGCTGACCAATCCAAGTGGCCAAGCCGCAAGCGCCGCAAGGGCAGCACCCGACAAAAAGGAGATCGGCCAGGCGATCCCAATCTGCCCCATTAAAGCCGCTGTGTAGGCACCGATGCAGAAAAAACCAACATGGCCGAAATTGATGAGTCCGGTGAAACCGTATTGCAGGTTCAGGCCGAGTGCTAGAAGCACGTAGATCGCGGTGACGATCGACATCGCGACAAGGTAGGCTTCCATCAGCGCGCTCCCTCCATTCGACCGAACAAGCCACTTGGCCGTAAGAGCAATACCATCAGCAATACAACGAAGGAGATTGCGAGCTTATAGGTGAAACCAACAAACGGAGTGGTCATCTCCTGGACAGTACCGAGGAGAATTCCTGCGCAAATCGCACCGACTGGATGCCCAATGCCGCCCAGGATCGCAGCCGCGAAGGCCGGTAGCAACATGTCCCAGCCCATTTCGGGGGTGACGACGGTCTTGATGCCGTACATCGTGCCTGCGACAGCCGAAACCGATCCGGCCAATGCCCAGAGCGCGATCATGACCCGGGTTGGAGAGATACCGGAAATTCGTGCCAGACTGGGGTCATCGGCCACAGCGCGCATGCGTCGACCGATGGGCGTCGCATACAGAATCAGGAAGACCGTGGTCAAGGTTAGGGCCGCGACAATCGCCAGGTTGAGGTCCGTCGGCCGGAGGCGGATGTCGAAAATACGCCAGGGTCGAACAAGCGGCAGTTGAAACACCTGTTGCTGATGCTCGAAAATCAGACCAACGATAGCGCGGATGACGAAGGCGACACCTATGGACGCGAGAAGGTTTGCCACCGAGGATCTGCCGGCCAGCTTCCGGAAAATCAACGCATAGATTACCACCCCAATAGCAGCGCCCGCGAGAGCGCCGACCAAGCCACCCACAATTATCGAACCTGTGGCACCGGATACCGACAAGGCCACATAGGCCCCCGCGGTCATCATGTCGCCCGTGCCCGCGTTTGCGAACCGCGCGATGCCAAATACTAACGTAATGGCAAGTGCGGCTAACCCGACGACAAGGCCAGACATGAGGCCGCCGATTATAAGTTCAGCAAAAGCCGACATAGAAATTCCCGCCCTTGGCGGGAGGGGGTGCATTCAACGCCCCCTCCCAAGCAATCATTGGATCTTTATCACGTATTTTCTGGCGATCTCACCTTTGGAGATCACAGCGAAATCGAAATCGGGCATAACGTCTGAGAATTCGTTGAAGTCGATCGCTGATGAAGCGCCTTCGTAGTTGATTTTGCCGGATCTAAGTGCCTCTTTCCCTTCAGCGAAGCTCGAAACCTGCTTGCCTGGTGGATTGGAGATCTCTTTGATTTTTGCGTTAATAGCCATGATGTCAGCATTTGGGCCGGCGGCTTCTAGTGCCAAGGCCAGCACGATAAGCATGTCCCACGCTGCCGCAGCCATGATATTATTTGCCCCAGACTCCTGCACGGCCTTGCGGTAAGCAGCATCGTAAATGCTGAACGCCGTCGAAGCTTCATTGGAGATCGAGTTCACCACCATTAATCCTTCGCTGGCTTCCGGGCCGGCCGCTTTGATCAGATCTGCACTTACGGCATGCCCCGGAATAAGCCACTTCTGCGTTTCTCCCGTCTCAAACCACTCACGAATAATAATCGTTGTGTCCGTGACATAGGACCCCATGACGATGACGTCAGGCTTTGAAGCAAGAACCTTCTGAAGCTCGGATCGATAGCTTGGCTGGTTCGGCTCGTAGACTACAGATTCGACTACCTTGTCGGCCTTCTGCTCCCAAGCTTTTTTGAAACCTTCGACGATGCCGATACCTGAAGCATTGTTGTATGCCATCGTCGCTGGCCGTTTAAAACCTTCTCGCGCACAAACTTCGGCGAACGCCCTGCCGAATCCGTCGCCTGTTGTGTTAAATCGATATACCAGCTTCTTCGGATTCACCTTGGGACTAGTTATCTCCGGCGCGCCACCGAAGGTCATAAAGATAGCGTTAGCATCGTTCGTCAGCGGAATTGTTGCAAGCGCAACACCCGAAGACCAAATTCCGATAAGGGCTTGTACTTTATCGATCTCGAGGAGCTTTTTAGCGGCAAGCACCGCAGCTTGAGGCTGGCTTTGATCGTCTTCAGCCAAGATCTCGAGTTTGCGGCCACCGGCTCCGCCCGCAGCATTCACTTCTTCAGCCGCTGCAAGGATCATCTTTTGCATGCCGGTTCCGTAGGCCCCGCCCACGCCGGTAATCGGGTTCAAGGCGCCGATGCGGAAGGTATCATTCGATTGCGCTGCTACACCTCGCATAGAGGCGAACAACGTCGCGCTAGCCATGGCTGCAACTACTTCTCTGCGATTCAACATGGAGCAAATCCTCTGGTTTGGGTTGCTTAGGCGTTATTTCCGGTCAATTCCTCTTTACGATCACCCCCTCGCGCATAATAAGCGACATGTGCTGTCCTTGACGGGTCAGTAGAGAAAGGTCGTCGAGTGGATTGCCATCAATGACGATAAGATCGGCGAAGGCGTCGGGGGCTACCGTGCCAATCTTTCCTTCCATGCGGACAAGTTTTGCTGCCACCGATGTCGCAGAAGCGATAACTTCATGAGGCGGAAGTACGCTTCCACGGATAACGAACTCTTCCGACTGATGGCGCTGCAATTCCCCAAGAAGATCGCTGCCATACGCCATGGGCAGGCCGGCGTCCCTCATGATGGTTAGAGACTCCATTCCCGCAGACCGGATGACCTCTACTTTTGCAAGTGAATCGGGCGAAAAGCCAACGCTGGCGCCCTCGCTGGCGAGCGCTTCGAAAGCTACGAGTGTTGGAACTGCAATGCAGCCTTGGTCCACTGCGTATTCTGCCGTGTCCGGGCGGATCAGGTTACAGTGCTCCAGTGAATGGACGCCCGCTTCGATCGCCCGATGAATCGCTTCATCCGTGTATAGGTGGGCCGCCACATAGGTGCCAGCATTCTTGGCTTCCTCTACCACAGCTAGCAACTCCTCTCGAGAGAAGCCAAGAAAGTGGATCGGATCCGTCGGTGAGGCAGCTCCACCATTCGCCATGATTTTGATGAAGTCGGCTCCGCCTTTGATCTCCTCGCGAGCTGCGCGCCGAATCTCCGGGACCCCATCGCAAACGCGGCCGAGGGCGCCGAGCGGGAAGCCGTACTGCACTTCTGGTCGACTGTTGAAACGGCCGCGGAAATCCGCATGCCCACCAGTTTGGCTTAGAGCCTTACCGGAGATCACAAGGCGTGGAGAGAGGAAGATCCCCTCGTCTACAGCGCACTTGAACCCGTAATCAGCTCCTCCAGCATCACGAACAGTCGTGAAGCCCCTCATAAGCATGCCGCGCAATACGAGCGTGGCACGTGCGGTTACCAAGGAGTCAGGCAGCTCCGCATTCCTTGCGAATGACGCGCCTGCTGCGATCGTATGAACGTGGCAATCAATCAAACCTGGCATCAGGACCTTACCAGTCAGATCGATCGTCTCGTCTGCGGAGGCGGAAATGTTTTTGCTGACCTCCCGTACCTTGCCGCCTTCGACAAGCACCTGAATTGGCTCACTAGGTTCGGCCGCGCTGCCGTCGACCAAGCGCGCATTTTTGAGCAAGTAGCTTTTCATCATGACCACCTTAGTTGAAGCACCAGACAGCGCTGGGGCTGAGGAGAAACCTATTCGAAACTGAATTGAACTAGACGCGAATCACTTCTGTTCATGGACATTGGTGATCGCCGAATGGCCCAGTCGTTCAGAACGATAGAGGGATCGAACTTCATGGCTCGCTCCGTCAGCTGGCCAGGAAACCGGTGGGAATCGGGTCGTCTCCTTCCCAAACGGCCGAAAACGCGCTGACGTGGGCCATGCCGCGCACCTCCAGGATTGTGGCGGCCGTCCTTACTCTGCCCCAGGTCTAAGATTTTGGCAGCGAAGGGAACTCCAAGGATATTCTCGGCCTGGTAGGAAGGCCCCTTCGCGAGTTTGCCGCGGCCGTGGGGTTGCGTAAGCCGCGTGGAGGTCCCAATTCCGCAAGGCGAACGGGCAAATTTGTTGTCGGCAAGGACCACTAGGTGACGCGCACCCCCTTTGATCGCCCGGTAGGACAGTACGCTGTCCACCAGCGGATGGCCGCCCGCTGCGTTGATCGCTTCCTTGATGGCCATACCGGTGCGGCACCAGCGGCTCGCATGCATGATGTCGAACGGAAGATCGACCTTGTCGTCATCTACCAGAGGGTAGGTGATGCCGCTACAGGAGATGTCGTAGCTCACGGTGCCGACGCCCTCGCGCTCGACGGCAACGTCGGCGGCAGGCACATAGTAGGGTAGGCTGCGGAGAACGACAGCGCTGAGGCGACCGGCTTCAAACGCGCCGTTCACGTGAAAGATGCCCGCCGGCGTCTCAATTGACATCCCGTTCTGCTCGAAGCTAGCAGGCAAGGCGCAGACGGCTGCCAGACTGGCGATGTAACCGATCGTGGCATGACCGCACATATCAGCGTAAGAATGGGAGGAGACAAAATACAGCCTCGGGTCCGCTACACGGGAGGGCAGGGGCACCGCCGCCGCCATGCCGGCATGCCGGCGCGGTTCGTGAAGCGACGGCGCCCTCAAACCATCATTGCGGCTCCGGAAATCGCCTCGGTGCTCGCGGACTCCCTGTCCCCGCAGAGGCGGGATACCCGCCGCAATTACGGGCGTCGGGTGCCCGGCGGTCTGGGAATTAATGACGGCAGAAAGACGGCTCGCATGCATAGCTGTCGATCTCATTCCCATTGAGTTATCTCAAAACTTAAATGAACTATATCATCAAAAGAGAGCGGCACAAGACAATTCTTTGTTGCCCGTTCTGTGGTGGGAAAGTCAGGGTCGGCGACCCATCGTAAGACCGTCTGTCCGCCTCTGCCGGTGAGGTGGCTCGCCCTACACTGAGTGCGTCCGAGGGTTGCTCGGGCGGGCCGAGCCCATCGTCACCAAGAGGACGAGCGTTGGCGGAATATTGGGTTGCTCCATCCTTGATACTGAGGAAGCCTGGGATAGGCCCAAAAAACGAACCCGAGACGCTGTCTCGCTCGCCCGACTATGCGCGCCGGCGATCTGACGCGGTGTGGGCTCCCGATGAAGGCTACGAGTCCATACGGGATCTCCTCCGAGCACGAGCTGCGACAATTGCCAGCAGGTGAGCGCATTCATGCTCAAGCCCGGCCGTAGCTAACGGTTGTAGCGGTAGCGTAGCCGTCGTGGTGGCCCTCGATGTACTCGTCCACAGAACCTGCAGCGTCACATCCTTGCGCTTCCGCTCCCGGTGGACCTGCGCGCAGTTCGGCTCCGGGGCGCGACGATGGCCAGTCTTCGTGCCCGCTAGGTTGGCCGGTCGATGTACGGTGGGTACCGGCCCTTCACGACGATGCGCCATTCATCGCTTGGCCGCGGCATCTTTCCCGGCGGACCGCCTTCACCGGTGGCGGCACGAAGACGGGTTGTCCATAGACGAAGGCACCGGCATAAGCGGGGATTCTTCAGGATTGCCGCCACCGCCGAGACCGTCGCTCGTGCTCGGTGCCGTTTGCCATGCCCATCGCGGCGCGGCAGAGCCAATGGCCACGATCGTTCATCACAGGCATGATCTTGTGGCGACGGTGCGGAACTTCAGGAACGTCTCAAACACAAGCCAAGCCGCTCCTGAACGGCGAAATCTGAACCTTTGACCACCACCCCGCTTGGATCGCGCACCAAGCCCACCTGCAGCGTGAGTGCAAGCTGGCCGCGCTCGGCTTTGGCAAGCAGACCGGCCGCCAGTCGGCTTCGGATCGTATGCAGCTCAAGCGCCGAGATCGTACCCTTCAGACCGAAAAGGAGGCGACCATTGGCGCTGCTGGATCATGGACGGCATCGCGATCAGCAGTGAGGCAGCCGCGCAGGCCGCAGATATCCAAGAGCGGATACCAATCGGAACAATTGCGAGCCAGCCGCGTAAAGTCTACCCAATCTCGCTCAGGCCGACCCGACCATTCGGGATCTTGTCGCGGTGGCGGAATGTCTCGAAGGTCATGACCATAGACGCACCAGAAGCGTATGGGCGGCGCTGTCACCAGCTTTGCGGCGTTAGTGCCGCCATCCTGTTCGTCAGGGCGCGGCCACATCGGAATCAGCGGCCCGCCCATGGCCGCCGCCTTGGTCTGCGACGTCGTCGCGCGTCAAACGTCTCGAGTGTCCTGCTCTCTCCATATCGCTGCGATAGAGCAGTTATTGCGCCTAGACGCTAAATTTGTCTTGCGCTGCGCCGCATAGATGGTATGGTGCATTTGCAACAATGATATGCATCAATTGAAAGAATGGAGAGTGCGGGCGATCGGCGGCGACGACAACCACGAATTAGTGGCTGTTTCCGACCGATTCAGATGCGCCTTAAAGGGTCACACTGGTCAACCTGATGAGCCGGCCCCGCTGCGTTGTCTTACAGCGACATTCTGAACGTACTAACCGGGACAATGGAAAGGATCGATCGTTACGATCATTGAACGAGTCATCCTCGTTAAAAGGAAATTGCAGCTTGAGACTATGAGGCTAGAAAAGATTCGCGGGAGGAGAAACCATGAGCGATTCTGAAGTCTTTGCTAGAGTACTGAAAACAATCAATTTCGACATAGTCCCAGAAAAGACCGCACTGGTGATCGTCGACATGCAATATCTGGACGCCCATCGGGATTACGGCATGGGAGCAGAGGCCAAGCGTCTTGGAGTGGCCCATCGGTACGAGTACTATTTCCAGCAGATCGAACAGGTAGTCATTCCAAATACACAAAGACTGCTCGATGTTTGCCGCAATGCCGGGGTCCAGGTCGTCTATCCACGCATCGCATCCCTCGTGAAGGATTGCCGTGATGTCAGCATCGAGCACAAGAGGCTGAACTTGCTTGCTCCAGCGAACTCTCGCGAAAGCGAGATTCTCGACGAAGTCAAGCCTTTGGAAAACGAGATCGTGCTGACCAAAGGCGCTTCAGGGGTGTTCAACTCGACCGCCATCGATCAGATCCTTCGAAATCTCGGCGTTGATACGCTGATCGTCACTGGTGTGAACACAAACTATTGTGTCGAAACGGCGGTCCGGGATGCTGGCGATCGCGGCTACAACGTGGTCCTCGTCAGCGACGCATGCGCGGCAATGAGTGAGGAGCATCAGCGTTTTGCGCTTGAGATCCTGCAGGCCGCCTACTGCGTTGTGAAAGATACAGACCAAGTTGTTCAGGAGATACAGGGGAGGGGTTCGGATGGTCGTCAATGTCTAGAGAAAATAGAGTCGGCTGATTGGATCAACCGAATGTAAACCTAAGCCACAACACCGGATTAAGGGAGGAGATAAACCAATGCGGTTTTTTGCGGTGAGGAAATATGCGTTACGCCTAGGCCTTCTGGCCGCCAGTGCGATGGGGCTGTACGCGTATGCTCAAGCTCAAACAAACGAAGTAGGCACGACGGTAGGTTTCGTTACAGAACTCAGTGGGAATATAAGTCTCATTGGTGAAGCCGGACTGCAAAGCGCTCAATTGGCGGTTGACGAAGTCAATGCGGCCGGTGGTGTGCTTGGGGGCAGGCTGGAGTTGAAGGTCGCAGATGATGGCAGCGATCCGAACCTCGCACGCCAAGTCTGGGAAAAGATTGTTTCAGACGGGGTGGACGCAGTTATCTTCCGAGAAACCTCTGCTGCTCGGGTCGCGGTTCTGCCCGTGGCAGAGAAGGCAAATATCCCTGCGCTCTACGCCAATGCTTACGAGGGTGGGGACTGCCGACCCATTCTCTACACCGTTGGCGAGATTGAGCCCCAGAAGTTGGTACCTTATCTTGAGTTTTTGAAAAGCAAGGGCGCCTCCAAGATCTTCGCCCTGTTTAGTGACATCAACTATGGACGCATCGTAAACGAGATGATCAAGAAGGCTGGCCCGGAACTTGATCTCGCAATTGTAGCAGAGGAGTTCACCCCCTACAATACGACCGACTACAGCCCGATCATCACCAAGATCCGCAACTCTGGCGCCGACGCTCTCCTTTCGGGATTGGGCGGCGGTCCTGACAACGTCGCCTTCTTCAAGCAGGCGCGATCATCTGGCCTTATCCAGTCTTTGAAGGTCGTCGGCAACTTTTCGCTCGATGATAATACTCTCGCGGCCGTCGGCAGTGCTGCTGAAGGCACATACATGGTTGCAAGCTACTTCATGACGGATCCAAGCGAGGCGAATCAGAAATACCTTTCTGCGCTTAAGGCGAAGTTCGGCAGCAATATGAAGGCCCAGGGAATCTATTCTGAGCCGTCCTATGATACGGTGCACCTTTATGCTCTGGCCGTTAACAAAGCCGGAACAACAGAGACGTCAGCGGTACTCAAGGCGCTGTCAGAAGTCGAGTTCGATGGCAGCCCAAAGGGCAGAATTCGCTTGACGCCAGACAGGCATGCGGCAATGCCGGTGTATATTGCACGGGCGACGGCGGAGGGAACTTTTGAGGTCGTGGAGTCGCTCGGCGTGCAGCAGCCCCCGAACCAGTGCGATCCCCAGCCGGCATTTGGAATGCCGAAATAGGTCAGCTAACCTCAGTCAGGCCAGCCGTGCCTGTGCGGCTGGCCCCCTCCTGGACCGAACTGCAAGGATAGATCATGCTCGAGCATGCCTTGAATGTCGTCACCACGGCCAGTGTCTTCTTCACTGTATCCGTCGGGCTCCTCATCGTCCTAAGCATCATGGGTGTCGTGAATCTTGCACATGGTGCGTTCCTGACTATAGGCGGCTATGCCGCAGTCGTTGTGTCGCAGAACGGCTGGAATCCCTCGCTCTCTCTCCTACTCGCTCCAGCCGTCGGTTTCATCTTAGGTCTGATTGTGGAACTGCTTATGGTGCGCAGGCTTTACGGGAGGCCCCTTGACACGATTCTGGCAACATGGGGCTTGGCGATCATCATTATACAAATCATTTCGGATCAATTTGGTCGATCTACTCATTTCGTCGATCAAATTGTTTCGGGTGATCCCTTCCAGATCGCCGACGTTTTCGTATCCCCGTACAAAATCTTCACAATCGCAGTCGCGCTGGCGCTTGGGATCGGTTTGACACTGATTGCCCGATACACCGACGTCGGCATGATCGCGCGCGCGGTCATTATGAATCCGGCTTTGGCACGGACCCTTGGCATAAATACGAGCCGCGTGAATTCAATTACGTTTGGCCTCGGCAGCGCCCTTGCGGCATTTGCCGGCGCAGCCATTGTACCGATGTCCAGTGTGGACCCGAATATGGGTACACCCTGGGTGGTTACAGCATTCATGGTGGTCCTGGCTGCTGGAATCTCGTTACCAGCACTGCTGCTGAGTGCCGTGGGATTGGCCGCAGCGCAAGTGCTGGCGACCTACTTTGTGGCTCCTGTCGTGGGGAGCCTGCTCGTGATCGCAATTCCGGTACTGCTGCTACGTCTCTTTCCGGACGGTATCAGCTCATTTCTAAGAACGCGCTAGGAGCCCGATTGATGCCCGCGGTTGATCGTCCCTCGGATACACCTGCTTCGCCACTGCGGCGAATATCGTGGTCGCAAATTGGGGCTGTCTTCGCCTCCTTCGTTGTGTTGGCACCCAGCCTGGTTCTCGGCGGCTATTCATCGGGACTATTGGTGCAGGCCTTCATTTTTGGGACGGTGGCACTTATCACCGACATTGTCTGGGGGTTCTCAGGAATCCTTACGTTCGCTTCGGCAGCGATGTTTGGCATCGGTGCGTATTCACTAGGCATGCTGTTCGTCCACGTCTCACCATCCCCTGCAACAGCAGCAGCGGCACTGGCCGCGGCCATGATTACAGCAGGCTTGCTGAGCGCGCTGATCGGGTGGCTCGCATTCCACAGTCGGACGAAACTTTCGGAGTTCTATGTTGCGGTCGTGACATTGGGAGTTTCCGTCCTGTTCGGGCAGGCTGTGCTATACGGTGGCGTAGCCACTGGAGGCAGTAACGGCCTGAGCGGCTTTACCACGATCTCGCTCAACAATCAGAGCTGGTATGTGATCGCCGGCATCGGCCTGTTGGTTTTTGGTGGTGCCTCACTCAGAATCGTAGGCAGTGACTTCGGTCTTGTCTTGAAGGCGATCCGGGACAACGAAGGCCGGTGCCGCTACATCGGTATCAGAACACCCCTGATCAAGACGGTGGTGCTTACCGTCTGCAATGCGCTTCTCGCGGCTGTCGGTGTATTTTATTCCCTCTATACGACAGTTGTGGCTCCCTCGCTTTTCGGGATGACGGCTGCGACGAATGTTCTGATCTGGGTTATTCTGGGCGGCCGAGCCACCATTATTGGACCAGCACTCGCCGCGATCCTTATTACCGTCGCCACGCCGCAACTCACCACGACCATTCCATTGTACTGGCAGGGGCTGCTTGGACTGACATTCGTTCTTGTAGTCCTCTTCCTTCCGCGTGGCGTTTTGCCAGCTGTATGGGACGGCATCAAGTCGGCTTTGTCCGTGGTTGGGCATACGAAGTTCATGGGAAACACCGATGCGGGTACAGACACATTGTTCGAAACACGGCCGCCGGCAATGTCGAGCATCACAGGCCAGACGGTGCTCGACGTGTCGAACGTGTCGAAGGCGTTCGGCAGCTTCCAAGCGCTCACAGATGTGTCTCTCACAGTGCAGCGTGGTGAGCTCTTGAGCATCGTCGGTCCAAACGGTGCCGGAAAGACCTCGCTCGTCAAATGTATCACTGATGGTGATGAGAGATCCTCCGGAGCCATCCTTATCGATGGCAAGTCGATTGAGCATAATCCGCCTGAGGTCATCATGAGACTAGGCGTCGGACGCAAGTTCCAGGCCGCAAGTATCTTTGAGGCCCTTACGGTTGGTGAATGCCTCAAAATTGCCACCTGGAAGGGCGTAGTCCCGAGCGTTTGGAATCGACACACTAAGGTAATCCTTCCTCGTGGTGCAGCGGAGGTCGTGGAGTCCCTGGGGCTGAAGCATGTCTGGAATACCCCGGCGAAAGACATCAGCCATGGCCAGAGACAGGCACTTGAGCTGGCAATGGTTCTCGCACTGGAGCCCAGCGTCCTCATTCTGGATGAGCCCACGGCAGGTCTCACGACGCATGAGAGGTCTATGGTCGGCGACGTCCTGACGCGGCTGGTTGCAACAGGTCAGCTGGCGATCATTCTGATCGAGCATGACTTTGAGTTCGTTAAACGGATCAGCACGCGCATTATCGTCCTTGTTAACGGGCAGCTTGTCGCAAACGGGAACGTCGAGGAAGTCTCGAACTCTGAGATCGTTCGCAATGCGTATCTTGGCCGGTCACACAAGGAGAAATTGAAATGAGTTCGGTCCTGAGCTGTGACCATCTCCATTCGGGATACGGCGCAGTCGAAGTGCTGTCCGACGTCACGCTGAAGATCAGGGTCGGCGACATCTACGCTCTGATCGGAAAGAACGGGGCGGGAAAGACCACCCTGCTGCAAACCATTTTGGGCGTTCTGAAGCCGATGGCGGGCAGCATCAAGGTTTTTGAAGACGAGGTCGCCGGTATGCCGACGCACCGGATCATAACGTCAGGGGTCGCCTGCGCTCCTCAGGAGAAGGCATTCTTCAATGATCTAACTGTGGACGAGAATCTTCGGCTTGGTAGCCTCTCATTGAGCAAGGATGAGTTTAGCAGTGGTCGGGATCGTGTGATCGAAATGTTCCCCTTCATTGCCAATCGATCGCGCCAGCGCGCAGGGACTTTGAGCGGCGGTGAGCAGGCGATGGTCAAGGTTGCACGAGCCCTTCTACCCAAGCCCAAGCTTGTTCTCCTGGATGAGGTGACGGAGGGGCTTCAGCCGCTCACTGTTGATCGGGTTCGACACGTTCTCATGCGTGATCACGCCGAGCGGAATACCACCATCTTGGTGGTTGAGCAGAACGTTGACTTCGTAGCCGGATTTGCCACGCGTTATGGCCTGATGGAGCGAGGGGATATCCGAGCCGAAGGCAGCTTCGCTGAGGCAGGTGCAATCGATCGTATCACCGAGCATCTGAGTATTTGATAAGTTCATGATAAAGAGCGCCACAGCGTTGATCGGTTGATCGTGATATCCGTGCCGATTTGACAATGAAGAAACGGCGTGGGCCCTCGTGCCGATTGCCGAAATGCGAGCGAATTGGTCGGTATCGTTCAGATAGCCTGCTCGATCGTTCGTCGTCCTCGATGATGCTCACTGGCGCGCTCGCGAGGCGCTAACACTGCAGGGACGTCGCGACAGCAAATCCGGCAACTAGAGCAGGTCCTGTCATCGATGAATCGATTGTGATGTGACGAGGGCGTTCGCGGATGAGGGTACGCCTCCGGCGAGGCTTTCGATTACCCACATCGTCGGCGGGCCTATTGCCGCGTATGAATCTGCTGTGATTCTGTCCGTGACGCCGAATCACGGAGGCGTCACGGATGCGAGACAAGACCAGCAGCAGCGAAGCCGCTTGGCAGGAAGAGCTTTGCGCGGCGGCCCTTCCCGACAAGCGCCTGGTCCGCCGCCTGCAGCGGTTGCTGGATCAGCTGTCAGCAGCGCCGGGCAAGCCGATCCCGGCCGCCTGTGGCGACTGAGCAGCGGCGAAGGCGGCCTACCGCTTCTTTGACAACCCGCGTGTGACCGAACACAGCGTTCTCGCCGGCCATTTCGCCGCGACTGCGGCCCGCGTTGCGGCGAACGAAGGTCCGATCCTTATCCTGCAGGACACGACCGAATTTATCTACAGCCGCGCGCAGCCGGGCAAAATCGGCTTCACCAAGACCATCAACGCCGGGCGCTACAAGGCTGGGCAGCCCAACGTGCTGACCTTGTGCGGGGTGCTGATGCATTCGAGCCTGGCCGTCACCCTCACCGGCACGCCCCTCGGTCTGACGGCAGTGAAGTTCTGGACCCGAACGAAATTCAAGGGAACGCTCGCGCTCAAGCGGCACATCAATCCCACGCGCGTGCCGATCGAGACGAAGGAGAGCTACCGCTGGCTGGAGAACCTGCGTCAGTCCATCGCGCTCGTGGGCGCGCCCGAGCGCTGTGTGCATGTGGGTGACCGGGAGAGCGACATCTACGAGCTCTATTGCACCGCGCAGGACCTTGGTACCAGCTTCCTCGTGCGGGTGCAGACGAACAGGCTCGCCGAGCGGCCTGCCGATGCTGGCCCACACGATCCTGCGAATCGCGTCTTTACCCAACTTGCGGCGGCGCCCTGGGCGGGACGTCATCGCATTACGATCGATCAGGACGAGACGACCTGGCTGCGGGTGAAGTTCGCCGCCATCAACACATTGCCGCCCGTGGGCAAACAGAAGCGCTACAGTCCGCAGGTTCTGACATACATCCATGCCCTCGAAGAGGATCCGCCGGCCGGTCGCGAGCCGATCGACTGGAAGCTGGTAACCAACCTGCCGGTCGAAGATCTCTCCGTGGCGGTCGAGAAGCTCGGCTGGTACGCTCTGCGCTGGAAGGCGGAGGTGTTCCACAAGCTCATGAAGTCCGGCTGCCGCGCCGAGGAGGCGAGGCTCGAGACCGCAGAGAGGCTGGCGAAGTTCCTCGCTCTCATCGCAGTGGTCAGCTGGCGAATATTCTTCGTCACTATGTCGGCGCGCGCCAAGCCAGACGCCGCGCCCGACAGCGTTCTCACCTTCGCCGAGATCACTGCGCTCGACCAGATCGACGCCGCCCGAACACGACCGCGTCTCTAACGGCCCACGCTCGCCGCCTACCTGCTGCAAATCGCCATGCTTGGCGGCTATCTCGCCCGCAAACATGATCCGCCTCCCGGCAACATGGTCGTCTGGCGCGGCATGACCCGCTTGCACGACATCGCCTTCGGCATCTCTATTGGATCAAGCCGACGATGTGGGTAATCGAAAGCCGGCGAGGGCCGCCTTGCGCGAGCATGGCACGATAGCGAGCTGCGCTCTTAAGGTTGTCCTTACGAGCGTAGTTAGCAGCAGAGCATGAGCCATGTGACGTTATTGACCAGGCCTGAGCGTCGTCGTCGTTGGAGTGAAGAGGATCAGCCCAGCATCTCGCCGGCGATCCAAGCCAGTTTGGTAACGCATCGGCAGGCTCCCAGATCGTCAGCATCCCCGGAAGGTGTCGCCGACACGGCGTTTCACTATCCTCCTCTTGAAATGGATCAGCTCAAGTTTCGACTGAACCGTATCATCTTCACAAGGCAACGCAGCGGACAAGCTTCGTCTGGAGCTGAATCTTTTATAGCAGCGATCTGGCGCGCAGGAGCGCCGCGGTGTTCGTCCCGCGACGAGGTTGCAGACTAGGGAAGCGGTCAGAGTGCTCCGCTGATGGGCCCAGGCTGCGAGGAAGATGGCGTTTGCGATCAGACAGACACTGGGCGGGGTGCGGGGACTGGCCAGCTTGCCTAGCGGGCGAATGGAGAACCTTATCGTTGCGCGTCGCTGGACTCCTGCGCACCATATCACGTGTCGTAAAGGTAAGCGGAAGGTTGGTCTTGCGCTGCCCATACAAATGATATAATCCATTCGGAAAATGCCATATTGCAAAGTGGGAGCAACGGAGATTTCAATGAATCTTTGGATAAGAGCAATTGCCGCGGCCGTGATTGCCGCGACTACATTGTTCGGCTCGGCCTTCGTGCCTGCACGAGCCGAGAATCCCTCGTTGGTGCTCGATCGCATCAAATCCAGTGGCAGATTGAAGTTTCCGGTTATGCTCGCGGAGGAGCCGGGCTACATCAAGGATCCCCGCACCGGCGAATGGAGCGGCTTTTTCGTAGACTGGGGAAAGGATATCGCTGGTCTGCTGGGCGTTGAGATCGAATACTATGAAACCACGTGGGGCAATCTCGCCGCGGACTTCCAGGCCGGCAAGATTGATCTCGCTGTGGCACTGAACCCAAACCCTCGCCGCGGTCTCGTCGTCGACTATGTACCAGGTGCTATCGTCGAGGGCATTTGGGCGCTCGTTGCCCGTCCTGGCTTCGAGCCGAAGACTTGGCGCGAGATCGACACGAAGGAGGCCAGCATCGCGGTGCAGAAGGGCGCCGCTATGCAGGTCATCGCCGAGTCGGTCATTCCTAACGCCACCATCGTCGTCGTTCCCACGCGCGATCAAGCTATTCTGGAACTTCAGTCGGGCAAGGTTGACGCTGTGATCATTGCCGACCAGGACGCCGCCTTGCTTCACTCCAAGGGCATCGGCAAGGCTGTGGTACCCATGCCGGTGCTGCGCAACCCGGCGACGATCGGCATTCGTCGCGAAGCCGGCAATGAGGGGTTCTCCAACTTCCTGGCGAACTGGATGTCACAGCAGAATTCCCTGGGTCTCGCCTGCTCGAGAATCACCCGTTACATGCTCGAGCGTGGCATTGACATGAAGGTAGTTCCCCAGTCCGGAAAGTACTGCTGAGCATGCGCTCGAGCCGCCTCTTCACCGTCATCGACAGCCATACCGCAGGGCACCCCACCCGAACGGTCACCGCAGGCATTCCTCCGTTGCGCGGGCACAGCGTGCGCGAACAGCGGGACGATTTCCGCGCGGTCCACGATGGGTTGAGGAAGCTGCTGCTTCACGAACCGCGCGGGCATGCCGCCATGGCGGCGGCTGTGCCCGTGCCTTCCCGCGAGGCAGATCAGGGGCTATTTTTCATCTTCTCGTATGCCTACGCCGACATGTGCGGCCATGCCACGATCGGCTACATCGCTAGCCTGGCCGCTATGGGTGCGCTTCCTGCAGGCTTCGAACCAAATGGCATGTCCATCGAGACGCCGGCGGGCATCGTCCACGTGACCGGTACCTTCGAGGCCGGCCGGCTGACCTCAGTAGTGCTGCGCAACGTGCCCTCCTACCTCGCCTCTGCCGATGTAACCGTCGAGGCCGAGGGCCTCGGCACGGTGACCTGCGACATCGCTTATGGCGGCATCCTGTATGCCCTTGTCGATGCGAACCAGATCGATCTTCCCTTCGGCATCGACCACGCCAGCCGTTGGTGTCGCGCCGGCATGGCCATTAAAGAGGCGCTTAACGCCGCCAGCGGCCATCCGCAGGTCAGCAGCGTGCTATTCCACCAAGCTATCGAGGGCGGCGCCCGCCATCTGGTAATTTTGGCAGGCAACAAGTTCGACCGTTCGCCCTGCGGCACCGGTACCTCTGCGCGGCTGGCCCAGCTCCACGCACGCGGAGGGTTGGCGATTGGCGCGCCCTATCGGGCCGAGAACATCCTCGGCGTGCCCTTCACGGCGAAGGTCGCGGAGTTGGCTCGGGGCAGTAACGGCCAGCCCGCCGTGATCCCGGAGGTGCGCGGCATGGCACATATCAGCGCATTTTCCACCCTCGTGCTGGAAGCGGACGATCCGCTGCCAGCCGGCTTCCTTCCCAGCTGAAGGGAGAGCAATATGAAATTCGACCCGTCCATCGTCTTTGAGAATTGGGACCTCCTGGCCTTTGGCCTGCTCATTACTCTGAAATACACGGTTTATACCTGCGCCATCGGCCTCGCGATCGGTCTCTTCGTGGCGCTGCTCCAGCTCGCTCCCTGGCGGCCAACGCGCTGGGCCGGCCGAGTCTGGGTGGAGTTCTTCCGCAACATCCCGCTACTGGTGTTGCTCCTGTGGATCTATTACGCCCTGCCGATCTTCCTTCAGATCGAGATCGGCAAGGAGACAGCCGGCATTCTCGGCCTCGGTTTTTACGCCAGCGGCTTCTATGCCGAGATCCTGCGAGCTGGGGTTCAGTCCATCGACCGCGGCCAGACCGACGCCGCCGTGGTGCTGGGCATGGGCTACGCCCAGCGCATGAAGCGCATCATCCTGCCGCAGGCTCTGCGTCGCATGGTGCCGCCACTTATGGGCCAAACCATCATGCAGCTCAAGAACACCACGCTGCTCTCGGTCCTAACCATCCCCGATCTACTCTACCAGGCGGGCTACATTTCCAGTTTCACCTACCGGCCAATGGAGGTCTACACAGTCATCGGTGCCATCTTCATCCTCATCCTGTTCCCCCTCAGCGCCCTTTCGCGCCGGCTGGAACGCAAGGAGGTCGCGTAAATGACCGCTACCTCCACGGAAGTTGTACTGAGCGCACGCGGTATCCAGAAGTCCTTCGGGAAGCACCATGTGTTACGCGGCATCGATCTTGACGTCCACCGCGGGGAGGTGGTCTGTCTGATTGGCGCCAGCGGCTCGGGTAAGACGTCGCTGCTGCGCTGCTTGAACCTGTTGTTGGAACCCGACCAGGGCGAGATCGTCATCGAAGGCGCGCCTCTTTTACGCCGCTTTGGGACCGAACGGCTGAAACTTTCCAATGCGCAGGTCAGCGCGGCACGCGTCAAGACCGGCATGGTGTTCCAAAACTTCAACCTGTTCCCCCACCGCACCGCGCTGCAGAACATCATCGAAGCCCCGCTGGTGGTAAAGAAGGTGCCCCGCGCCGAGGCTGAGTCACAGGCCCGCAAACTCCTCTCCCGCATGGGCCTTACTGACGCCTGCGATAAATATCCGTCACAGCTGTCGGGCGGCCAGCAGCAGCGTGTCGCCATCGGCCGCGCCCTTGCCATGCAGCCCACCATCATGCTGTTCGACGAGCCTACATCGGCACTGGACCCGGAACTGATCGGCGAGGTTCTCGCTGCAATCCGCCAGCTCGCCGCCGACGGCATGACCATGGTAATCGTTACGCACGAGATCGGCTTGGCCTATGAGTTGGCCGATCGGGTGATCTTCATGGACCAAGGGTTCATCGCCGCCAGCGGCGACCCGCGCGAACTCCTGCTGTCGGTCGCCAATGCCAGGCTCGCAGCTTTCGTCGGGCGTTTCACGGAACAGGCCCGCCTTCTCAGTCCATTGGTGGCGCCAGCAGCCACACCTCGAACTCTATCTCCAAGCAAAGGATGACAGACCATGGCCGATGTAAACTGGGGCGGCATCTTCCCCGTTCTCGTCACCCCCTTCGGAGCAGATGGTTCCATCAATGAGATCCGGTACAAGGAGCTCATCGACGATGCCATCGCCAATGGCGCGCAGGGCATCGTAGCGGCTGGCAGCACCGGCGAATTCTATGCCCTCAGCAGGGCCGAGCGCGCGCGCCTGTACAAACTGACGGTTGACCATGTGGCAGGCCGTGTGCCCGTGCTGGCCGGCGTCGCCGACCTGCGTGTCGAGGATGTGCTGGAAGCCTGCCAGTCCGCCTTTTCCGCGGGCTGCGCGGGCGGCATGATCCTGCCGCCCATCTACGCCATGCCGAGCCCACGGGAGATCTTGGCCTTCTTCAATTATATCTCCCGCAATACGTCCCTGCCACTGATGCTCTACAACAGCCCGCGCCGTGCAGGCATCGACATCACCCCGGCCCTGGTGGAGCAACTCTCCATCCTGCCGACCGTGGTGGCCATTAAGGATAGCTCCGGCATCATAACTCAGGTGAGTGAGCTTGTGCAGCGCGTGGGTGACAAGCTCCGCGTGTTCGTCGGCTACGAGACCATGATCGTGCCCGCCCGCGCCGTTGGCGCCCATGGGGTCGTCGCCATGGCGCACCAGATCGCCGGGCCCTTGATCCGCGATTTCTGGGACAAGGCGCTCACTGGTGATAGTGCCTTGGATGACCTCGGTCGTGATGTCTTCGCCCTCTACCGGTGCTTCCAGTCGGGGGCTTACTACGCGGCCATCAAAGAGACCATGAGGCAGCTTGGCCGCGATGCTGGTGGCCCGCGCTTGCCGCTGCTGCCGCTGGCAGAGGAACAGAAAACAGCCATCGCGAAGATCATTGCCGACGCCGGTCTTGGCCGTTGGGCCACTCCTAAGGAGAGATGACATGCATTTGATTCTGAATCCCTCACCTCCAAAAGGTCAACGTTCTCATGGTGGAACCCACCAAGGAAGACGTTGAGGTTCGGATGTAGAGGTAACCAGCGGCCCATGGGCAAATCACTGCACGCAGGCTGAGACCCGCTGCAACGTCAACGACGGGCTTCAGAACTAGCTCGGCACAGAGGATTTGTTTCGGTGGCCGCCATCCACTGGCGTCTGAGCGCATGTAATCGGTCTAAGGAAAAAAATATGTATACAAAACTGGCACTCCTTATCGACGGTGAATGGATCGAAGAGACCATTTCCGGGAGCGAAACAGTTCTCAATCCTGCCACAGAAGAGCCTCTTGGCACGCTGCCGCACGCCGGAAGGGCAGAGCTAGACCGAGCGCTCGCGGCAGCAAGCCGCGCCTTTGAGAGTTGGAAGCGCACCTCGCCATACGAGCGGGGTCAGATCTTGCGCCGCGCCGCTGACCTGATGCGCCAGCGTCTGGACCATATTGCTACGGTACTGACGTTAGAGGAGGGCAAGACATTCGCGGAGGCCAAAGGTGAGATCACCGTCGCGGCGGAGTTCTTTGACTGGTTCGCAGAAGAGGGGCGGCGCAGCTATGGCCGTGTCATACCGGCGCGCCTGCCCGGTATGCGCCAGACGGTCACACAGGAGCCGGTTGGCCCGGTCGCTTGCTTCACGCCGTGGAACTTCCCGGCGGTGACGCCCGCACGCAAGATCGCTCCAGCCCTTGCCGCTGGCTGCACTTGCATCATCAAGCCGGCTGAGGAAACGCCGGGCACCACTTTAGAACTGGCGAGGGCACTTACCGATGCGGGGCTGCCGAAAGGCGTTCTGAACGTGGTCTTTGGCGTACCGGCAGACGTCTCCGAGTACCTCATTCGCTCACCGGTGATCCGCAAGATCTCCTTCACGGGATCGACCCCGGTGGGACGCCACCTCGCTCAGTTGGCAGGAGAGACTCTGACACTTGCTACCATGGAGCTGGGCGGCCATGCGCCCGTGATTGTTGCGAAAGATGCCGACATACAGCGCGCGGCTGAGCTCTCCATGGCCATCAAGCTCCGCAACACTGGCCAGGTCTGCACCTCCCCGACACGTTTCTTCGTCGAACGTCCGGTTTATGAGGAATATCTCAGCCACGCTCGTTTGTTCGTAGAGAAGCAGGTGGTGGGCGACGGCCTTAGGGCAGGCACCACGGTCGGCCCGCTGGCGAATACCCGCCGCGTCGCTGCGATGGACGACCTTATCGGCGACGCCCTTGCCCATCAGGCACGACTCATCGCCGGAGGCGAGCGACTCGAGGCTCCCGGGCTGATGTACAAGCCTACCATCTTGGCAGACATTCCAGACCAAGCAAGAGCCATGACAGAGGAACCCTTCGGCCCGCTTGCGCTGATACAATCTGTTGATGATATAGAACAGGCGCTTGCGCGCGCGAATGCTTTACCTTACGGTTTGGCCGGATATGCCTTCACCCGCTCCTCCGCGACGGCCAACCGTATTGCAGAGGAATTGGAGGTCGGTGTTATCGGAGTTAACCAGATGGTGGTGACGATTCCAGAGACCCCCTTCGGCGGAATCGGCGACAGTGGCTGGGGCCGCGAAGGCGGCGTCGAGGGTCTGGAATCTTACACCGTAAGAAAGTATGTCGGCCATCTACATGTCTAGGGATCAGATGGGACGGTACAGGAGCGCGGGTGATGAGCTTGGAGGGGACGATTTCAGCCTGGCGGCCAAGGGAGCTCGTCTCCGAGGGCCCGCGCTACCTTGCCTTGGTTAGTGCCCTCGAGCAGGATATTGCCGTTGGCCGACTATCCGACGGTGACCGCTTGCCAGCGCATCGTGACCTGGCCCGAGAGCTCGGTCTTTCTGTTGGCACCGTCAGCAAAGCCTATCAGGAGGCCGAGCAGCGCGGGATCGTTAGCGGCCATGTCGGGCAGGGTACGTTCGTCCGTCGACGTTCTGCCGTCCGGAACGGCACGACGGTAGGATATGAACCAGTCAATTTGGCGCTCAACGTTCCGGCAAAGGGAAGCGAAACGCAGCTTCTTTCCGCGTTGTTCGGGGATGTGTCGCGCGAGCGTGAGCTTGCACCATTGTTGGAATACCACCCCCATGGCGGCATTTTTCGCCACCGCGAAATCATCGCCGAGTCGCTGTGCGATAGCAGCTTCTCTATCGAGCCAGAGCAGCTATTTCTTTGCAATGGCGCCCAGCACGCCATCGATATCACCCTGCGCTTGGTGACAAAGCCTGGCGACAGCGTCTTGGTCGATGCATTCACCTATTCTGGCTTCAAGGCTATCGCTGCAGCCAGCCATCTCAACCTGATCCCCGTGGCAATGGACGATGAGGGAATAGACCCAGAGGCACTGAAACAGGCCTGTCGAGCGTCCGGCGCGCGTTCACTCTATTGCATGCCAACGCTCCAGAGCCCAACGGCACGCACCATGACCCTTGGCCGGCGCCGGCGCATCGCTGAACTGGCCGAGGAGCTTGATCTCATCGTAATCGAGGATGACGTTTACGGCTTTTTCTTTCCCGAGCGTCCTCTGCCGATCGCCACGCTGGCACCGGACCGCACCTTCTACGTCACGTCCTACTCCAAATGCGTTGCGCCTGGCTTCCGGCTCGGGACATTGACTGTCCCGACGGCCTACATTGCTCAGGCCGAACTCCTCCTGCACGCCTCCGCCTGGTTTGTGGCTCCGCTGCTTAGCGAGGCCGTGGTACGGCTGATTGAAAGCGGCAAGCTGGAAGAGCTGCTTCGTGAGCGGCGCCGGCAGGCGATCGAGCGTTACCGTGTGTTCCTTGACGTCTTTCCCAATGCCCCAAAATTGCAGTTCCCAGCCTTCTACGGGTGGCTGCCGTTGCCGAAAGAATGGTCGGCCGATCAATTTACCGCCGCTGCGCGAGTGCACGGCATTCTCGTAACACCACCTATTGCCTCGGCGGTAGGTGCGGTTCACCCCGCTGCAGTCCGTATCTGCCTTGGTGCGCCGAAGAATCTCGAAGAACTCTCTACTGTGCTGCAGATTCTGCGCGATATCCTTGCTCGCCGGCCAGCAAACGTCGTTTCCGTCGCGTGACCGAGCTCGATCGCATAGAAGTATCTACGCAGCCTCAATTAGGAAACTCAACTCCAAGAGACTGGCGAGCCAGCCTTGGTTAATAAGTCGATGAGCATCTGTATTCAACAAGGACCTGCGCGATGAGAAATGCACTTCCGCCGAGCGATGAAACGCGTCAGACCTCAGAAACGTCTTTTGAGATGAAGGCGAAAGAAATCCTCGAAAGGGCGATGCTTTCCCACGAGTGGGACGTTCCACTTGCAGGTGCGGCCACCGACGCCGCGGAGATGAACCATGTGGATCTTGCATATTGGTTTTACAAATTGGAAAGGCCGACGCTCAAAGCCGAAAGCAACGTGCCCGATGCCCTATTTGCGAACGACAAATCCGTCGTCCGACTGCCTGCTGGTTTCAAGCAAGAGAGTGCGCTTACATTAAGTGCTGCAGGAGACTTGATGCCTATGGACGGGATTGAGGCTTCCACTAATATTATCTACGAAAAGGTTAGAGACATCTTGTTCGATGTCGACATCTCGTTCGCAAATCTGGAGGCCCCGGTAACAAAGGAAAAATTTGACAGTTGCCCTACCCAAAACTGCGATCTCCCGAAGGGTCCAATTTTGCGAAATTCTTTCGCTATGTTTGATGCTCTGGTCCGACATAATGACAAAAGCTTCGACGTGCTCAGCGTTGCGAACAATCACAGCTTCGACTTGGGAGTTGAGGGCATTGAGACCACTCGGCAGCTCATTACAGCCAATAATATCGTTGGGATCGGAACGCCAGAGAGCCCGGCGGAGTATGGGCGCGCGCATATCATTACGAAAGCAGGTATCAAGGTCGGATTTATATCCGCCACCTTCAGCCTAAACGACCGCAACCCACCAGTGAACGAAAGCTATCGCGTTCATACGGCCAGGCTCGTTTCAAAATACGTCGAGCCTGAATTCGAGTTGTTAAACAAGCAAATCGGGGACTGCAAAAGGGAAGGTTGCGACTTCATTGTTGCCTCTCTACACTGGGGGTACGAATTCGAATTTTTCCCGCGAACCAAGCAGATCGAAACCGCCCATGCTTTGATTGAACAGGGCGTCGATTTAATCTTGGGGCATCATCCCCATGTCATCCAGCCGGTTGAATATTATCGCACAAAGCGAGATCCGAACCGCACCGCAGTCATCGCGTACTCTTTGGGTGGTTTGACCTACGATGAATGGAACGCTGCGCCTCATTTGTCGCTAGGCTTGGTTCTGAAAATGAAGCTGTCGAAAGGCATCATGGACGGCAATAGCCGCACTTTCATTGAGAACATAAGGCCTGTCCCGGTATTCCATCAAGCGTTTCATCAGGGCGCCAGAAGGGTTGTGCGTATAGAAAAGCTCGAGGATCACTTGACCGAAGAGGGATCTCATGAAGAGGATCACGAATTCAAAAGGCGTATGAATGAAATGAAAAGATATGCCGATTTGGTTTTGGCTAACTCTATTTCTTATTAGAAATGCACTGCTCTCCGGGCCAAATGGGCGGATGTCGCAACGCTCGACGAACGCAAGTCGCTCGCCCGCAAGATGCAGAAGGTGTACTGGAACTGCGTTGGGAACGGTTTTTTGCGCCAATATTTCAGCCAACTGCGCCGCAAGACGCTCACTGGGCTCATCGGCATGCCAGATGTACTCCCGATGTGGAACATGCAGGAGGCCGAAGCCTAATGGCTGCCTACATCGTTCGAACAGGCGCGACGCAGGACGCGCGAGGAATGGCTTGCCTTAATCCCGGACAGCCATGAAGGCTATCTCAGTTGGGAGCGGGCAGAGGCCATCCGCAAGATGGTCAGCGACAATGTGACCACGGGCCGGCATCACGGAGCGCCTAGGCATGGCGACGCGCTGCTGGCCGGTCTTGTCCGCTGCCGGCGCTGCGGCCGCTTGCGCTCGAACGATTTGACCGACTGCGTCTGCGCCGCCGCTTTCTCGGCCGCCGGCTCGTCCTCGGTGGCTGACGCCTCCAGATCCTCCAGTTGCAGTTCCATCTGCGCCAAGAGCCGTTCCTTACGCTCCGAGCGGCGGCCGTAGAGTTCGCGCCGCAGCTTCTCGATCTCCAGCTTGAGGTACGCGATCAACGCTTCTGTCGAGGAGCACGCGCCGCAACGGCCTCCGCCTCTAGGCGCGTGGCCCGCTCGGCGAGATCATCGCATGGGCGCTAGCAAGGTCGGACGGAAGCGTATCAGGGACGGATTTCACAGGCGCGAGCGAATCACATCCTCCCTCCGGGCGAAAACGCCTCCTCCAAAATCTGGCGCCGTTCCTCCTCGCTCCGACGGCGCCGACGTTCGGGGCCCGTGAGCAACGCGATCTGACCCATCAACCACTCCTAAGTGCGCTCTTAAGAGCACACTTAAGATCAGTCGTTCATCATCCACACAAGGCGCGACACGCCGGATGGATACTCAATAGAAAGCCATCGCAGAAAATAAACTAGGTCTGTACTACTGCCGCTTTAGCAAAATTCAGGCAGTCAACATTAATACACTCAACGAGTACAGCCGAATCGACGAAGACGGGTTACAACCGGCGAGTTCTTTAACCCGAATGCAGGAGCCGCAACGTAAAAACCGGATAGCGTTCAGAAGTTGAACGCCTGAGGCGTCCCTGCCGGGACGTGAGCCGAGCCACGCCGCTGCTGGGGTTGCACCGGTGTCTCAGCGACGTGGGTCGTCCACATTGAAGGCTCGTCCTGCGAAGCTCCATCATGCGGCGACTCCTGTCGACCGCGAACAACAACCGTGCACCCGGCAGCGTCGTCTCTATCCAGTAGGTATGCAGTAGGTGCTTGACGCCCCACTCGCGATTAGACAACCACATCAATCTCGGCTCGCACAAGGGCAAGGCCAAACGCCATCCACAAGGCCGACGCCAAATTCTTCTTCCTGCCGAAATACTCGCTCAGCGTCGTCTCTATGCAGTAGGTATGCAGTAGGTGCTTGACGCCCCACTCGCGATTAGACAACCACATCAATCTCGGCTCGCACAAGGGCAAGGCCAAAC
>NZ_JAMYME010000053.1:0-38814 GCF_040318345.1 Mesorhizobium sp. M1169
GATGTCGCGCCGGAAGGCCAGGGCGCGGATGGGATTGCCGATGAGCTCGGTCAAGGTGATGACCGGCGCAACCGCCGCGCTCCCTGTGATGAAAGTCACGGCGGGGATCAGCAATAGACCTCCGCCTCCGGCCGAGAGGGTGTTCAGTGTCCAGGTGAGAAACCCCGCCAACGCCAGGAGGCCTAGTCTAATCCAGTCCATCCGATCAGAACGAAGCGGACCTTTGATCGTTCCGAACGCGTCGGTTCGCAAAAGCCCGGCCCGCCCCTTGAGTCTCGTGTGCGATGGAAAGGTGATCTCAGGCGCAATGCTGGTGGCGGAGAGACGCCGTGCCAGAGAACCATTCCCGAGGCGGGAAGAAGGCCGACGATCGCTCCGAGTCGGCCGAACTCCGCCGTTGGACGCGCGCGCGGACGCCCAATCTAGCTCTTTTTGACGGCGACCTTGTCGAGGGCTGCGCGCAGTCCTTTCGCCAGCTTCTGCGCATCGTCGTACGCCCAGAAATGCATGAAGAAGAGCCGCGGCTGCTCATCGAGCATGTGGCTATGCAACGCGGTGATCTCGATGCCGTTGTCCTGCATGGCTTTGATAACCGGATTGACCTCCTTTGCTGTCAGCACAAAATCACCCGTGATCGCCGCCTTGCCGCCACCTGTCGATTGGAAGTTAATCGCTATTGCCGAGCCCATGGCCGCCGGCACTTCCATTCCATTTTCCTCGACCGGCTCAGCGCGCGAGATCGTGAACTGGTAGACCGCGCCATTGGCCTTACCCTTATAACCGATGGTTTGGTCGACACCGGCCGTGTCGAACTCGATCTGTGGTGCGGCTTGCGGCTGGGCGCCGCCTCCCATCGGTGTTTTGCTCAGCGCCAATCCGGCATGAAGCGCTGTGGCGAGCGTAACCGGGTCGCCTTGGCCGAAGACGTGCATGTAGAGTGTCATCGGCTCCGCGCGCAGCAAGTGGTTGTGCACCGCAGTGATCTCGATCCCGCCTTCTTCAAGCTTCTTCATGACCGGGTTCACCTCGTCCTGCGTCAGAACGATGTCGCCCATGACCATGGCCTGATCTCGCATGGGTTCGAACGCGATCCAGCCTCCAAGCGCAAATCCGGCTTTCAGAGATATGCCATCGAGCGATACCGTCAGGTCCGTTCGAGGCAAGCCCACCCGGTAGACACCGCCAGGCATCTCGGTTCCGGATTTGCCGAGCGCCTTAGCGATTGTTTGCCAATCGGGTGCCGCCGATGCCGGTTGGAGCAGCGCCGACATCGCGATCAGCATTGCTCCGGTTACGAGTTTTGCATGCATGGGGTTTCTCCTTGTGATCTGCCCCCATTGCCCAATTCGTCATGCGGCCGCCGGCTTGATGGCGGGTGGCCAGCTATGCGTTTCCGCCTTGCGGCCCGAAGCCCACGCGTAGAGCGCGTCATAGATGACGAAGCCGTGCTTCAGCACCTCGTGGTCGTCGGGCGTCAGGTCCCGCAGACCCATGGAGATCGCCAGCAACCCTGCCGACTGTGGCGTGAGATCGTGCCGGTCCGTGTCGGCGCCGCGTACGATCGCGGCAATGGTTACGATCGCCGGGTCGCGCTCGAGCCCATTTTTGGAAACGAAGGTGTCGAAACTGCAGCCGTCGCCGACATGGGTGAATTCGACGCCGGGCACGTCGTAAGGCGTGGCGCCCGTTTCCTGGGCGACGCGGATCACCTGATCGGGCGGCACGAAGAGGAACTCAGGTTCCTTGTCGATGAAGCGCGCAATCAGCCAGGGGCAGGCAATGCGGTCGATGACCGGACGTTCGCGGGTAACCCATTTCATGGCGCAATCCTTTCTTCGTTGACTATCAGAGGGACAGTGCGCGCGCCGATCGCATGCCAAGCGGCAATGCCGCCCGAAAGCGCACTTGCGTCGACGCCGCGACGGCGCAGTTCGGCGACGGCGTCGCCGCTGACCTGGAAGCCATAGAGGCAATAGACAATGACCGGCCTGTCCTTCGGCAGTTCATCCGCCCAATCGGCGATCTTCTCGGGCGCGCGGAGCTTGGCCCCCGGCAGCATGTCGCCGCGCTTTGCCAGATCCTCGGCAAGGCAGACGTCCAGCACCACGAGATCTTCTCCTTGATCGAGGCGCGCCCGCAGTTCCTCCGGCGCAATCGCTGGAACCGCGTCGTCCGATGCCGATCCTGTTGAAGGATCTCGCTGCGCGACGGCCCGGCGGTGGCGGGCAGCGACCCGTTCCCAATGGATATTCTTCATGAAGGCATCAACATAGGCGCCGGCCTTGGTGCCGAAATCCATGTGGTAGGCATGCTCGTACATGTCGAGCGCAAGGATCGGCATGCCGCCGGCAAGACAGTTGGTGTGGTCCGCCGCCCATTGGATCGTCAGTCGGTCGCGCCGCTCCGACCAAGTCAGCAGGGTCCATCCCGAGCCTCCGGCCTGTGCCTTGGCACAGGCCATGAACTTGGCGCGCCAGGAGGCCACGCTGCCGAAGTCGCGCTCCAGTGCCGCAGCGAGATCGCCTCCGGCATCGCCGGTGCCACCGAGTCCGTCGAAATAGATTTCGTGCAGGATTGCTGAATTGGCGGCGACCAGTTCCTCGCGTTTCAGACCGTTGATGTCGAAAACTGGCGCCGCGCCCCAGTCGAGCCCGTCGAGCCGCTGTTCGATGGCGTTGAGGCGACGAACGGCGCCGCCATAGTTGTTTTCGTAGTGACTTGCCAACAGCCTCTCGGAGAGGCCGATGAGGCGAGGCGGCTTGAACGGCAACGGCATGATCTGGTGTGGCATCGGTTTCCCCACTCTGCGGCACGGCCATCCGTGAGGAGGCGAACGCTATGCTCGAATGAAAAATGATACAAGTGTTGCATTTGGCTTTGTTCGTGATACGGTTCACTTATGAGTGAGGGGCAATCACAGGAGCAGCGCTGGCTGCTCCTGATCCATCAGCTGCCGAGCAAACCCGCCTACTTCCGGGTGAAGATCTGGCGACGCTTGCAAGGCATCGGCGCGGTCGCAGTCAAAAGCGCCGTTTACGCCCTGCCGGCCAATGCCGAGATGCAGGAGGATTTCGAATGGCTCCTCAAGGAGATCGTCGCTGGCGGCGGCGAGGCGATGATGTGCGAGGCGCGCCTCGTAGATGGTTTGTCCGACACCCAGGTCCGAGCGCTCTTCGATGCAGCCCGTGACGCCGACTATGCGGAGATCGTCAAGGAAGCGCGCGATCTGGCCGCAGCGATCAAATCCGACGCGCCATCGGAAAGACAGGCGGAAGCGCGTTCGCAGCTCGGCCGCCTGCGCAAGCGGCTGGCCGAAGTGGTGACAATCGACTTTTTCGGCGCCAGCGGTCGCCTCAGCGCCGAGGGACTAATCGCCGAGCTCGAGGCACTGCTTATAGAGGATGCCGCCATGACCAAAGAACCGAAGAAGGCGGCCGGGCCGAACGACCTCAAGGGGCGCGTCTGGGTCACGCGCCGGGACGTACATGTCGACCGCATCGCATGCAGCTGGCTGATCCGACGTTTTGTTGATCCTGACGCGATCATCCGCTTCGTGGCGGGCAAGGGATACGAGCCGAAGGAGGGGGAATTGCGCTTCGACATGTTCGAGGGCGAAATCACCCATGAGGGTGACCGCTGCAGCTTCGAGGTGCTGCTTGCCCGCGCCGGCATAACCGATCGGGCACTTCAGGCCATCTCCGAGGTCGTACACGATATCGATCTCAAGGACGGCAAGTTCGGTCGCGAGGAAACAACGGGCATCGCCAGCCTTATCGCTGGCATCGCCATGGCGAATGCGGGCGACGAGCAACGGATCGCCGAGGGCGCTTCGGTGTTCGACAACCTCTATCGATATTTCCGCTCGAAGCGCGGCTGATCCGAGGAACTAACCATGGTCAATGCGGAGAGCACCGTGACAGCACCTAACCGACCAGACGACACGCCCGGTCATGGCATTTCGTTCGCTGAGGCCACGCGGGTGTGGGCGCGTGTGGCCGCGCTCAGCTTCGGCGGCCCGGCGGGTCAGATCGCCATGATGCACCGCATCATCGTCGAGGAAAAACGCTGGATCGGCGAGACCAGGTTCCTGCATGCGCTCAATTACTGCACGCTGCTGCCCGGACCGGAGGCACAACAGCTTGCCATCTACATCGGCTGGCTCATGCACAAGACCAGAGGCGGCCTCGTCGCCGGTATCCTGTTCGTGCTGCCTGGTGCGATCGCCATCATGGCGTTGAGCTGGATCTATGCAATCTTGGGCAATGTCGGAGCAGTTCAGGCCCTCTTCTTCGGCTTGAAGGCAGCGGTCCTTGCCATCGTGCTCGAAGCGGTGTTGCGGATCGGCAGACGGGCGCTCAAGAACAATGCCATGATCGGGCTTGCGGCGGCGGCCTTCATCGCTCTGTTCTTCTTCCACGCGCCATTCCCGCTGGTCATCCTGGCTGCGGGTGTGATCGGTTACGTCGGGGGACGGGCAGGGTGGGCTGCATTCCAGTCGGGCAACGGACATGACAAGGTCGGCGGCAAGCAGGTTGCCGACGCCGATACGGCGCTTGGCGAAGGGGTGCCTGCGCATACCCGGCCATCCGTCAGCTGGTCGCTGAGGATCGCAGCGGTATGTCTGCTGCTGTGGTTCGTGCCGGTCCTGGTACTTCTGGTGTTTCTTGGGCAAGGCAATGTCTTCACCGACATCGCGATCTTCTTCTCCAAGATGGCGATGGTCACTTTCGGCGGCGCCTATGCGGTGCTCGCCTACGTCGCTCAGCAAGGTGTCGAGCACTACGGCTGGCTCAAGCCGGGAGAAATGCTGGACGGCCTCGGCATGGCCGAGACCACGCCCGGTCCGCTCATCATGGTCACCCAGTTCGTCGGATTCATGGGCGCGTATCGGGCGCCAGGAATGCTCAGCCCGCTGGTCGCCGGAACACTCGGCGGTCTGCTGACGACGTGGGTAACCTTCGTTCCCTGTTTCCTGTGGATATTCCTCGGCGCGCCGTTCATGGAAACGATGCGCAGCAACAAGGCCTTGTCAGCAGCATTGTCTGCTATCACGGCGGCGGTGGTCGGTGTGATCCTGAACCTGGCGGTGTGGTTCGCGCTTCACGTGCTGTTTCGCGAGCTGCGTGAGGTCAGCTGTCTGGGCACGACGGTGGACGTTCCCGTGTTCAACTCCATCAACCTTCCGTCTCTGGTGCTGACGCTCGGGGCGCTGCTGGCGGTATTCCGTTTCAAGATCGGTATGATCCCAGTGCTCGCCGCATGCTCGATCCTCGGCTTGCTCCACGGGGTGGCCAGCGGATCGATTTAAGCTGAGCGGTCGGCGTAACCATTCTCCGGCAGGAGGCATCCTTGACAGCCCAAAGGCCGATGAATGCTCTGCACGGACCGGTCGCGAAACGGCGGTTTGCACTCCTGCCTTCCGGTGCCGGGCCGGCAGCCACCTATCTACTGGCTTCGAGAGGATTGCGGGCGTTTGGCGACGGACTCGTCAGTCTCCTCCTCCCTGCCTATTTGGCCGTGTTGGGCTTCGATGCCTTCCAGATCGGGCTCCTCGCTTCGGCCACACTGGCGGGTTCGGCGGCGCTTACCTTGTCCGTTGGGTTTGTGGCACATCATTTCGCGCGTCGATCGCTCCTGATCGCAGCGGCCGTATTGATGATCGCCACCGGGATCAGCTTCGCCCTGGTCAGGGATTTCTGGCCGCTTCTCGTGATCGCCTTCCTCGGGACGCTGAACCCATCCTCGGGCGACGTCAGCGTGTTTCTGCCGCTGGAGCATGCGCAACTCGCTCATAGCGTGAGGGATCGCGACCGCACCGCGCTCTTTGCACGCTATAGTGTGGTGGGGTCACTTGTTGGCGCTGTCGGCGCTCTGGCGGCCGGCGCACCTGACATGCTTCGACAGCTTGTCGGACTGGAACTCAGGCAGGCGCTTCAGATCGCTTTCCTCCTCTATGCGGCCTTGGGGGTGGGATCGTTGCTTCTATATCGACGGTTGCCGAATGAACCGCTTGATCCGGGGGCGACACCGGCCGAGCCATTGCGCAAGTCGCGAGCCATCGTCCTGACGCTGGCTGCGCTTTTCAGTCTCGACGCCTTTGCAGGCGGCCTGGTGGTTCAGTCACTGCTGGCTCTGTGGCTTTTCCAACAATTCGGCCTGTCGCTCGCAGCGACGGGCGCGATCTTCTTCTTCACGGGTATCCTCTCGGCAGCGTCCTACCTGGTGGCAGTTCAAATCGCCAAACGGATCGGGCTTGTAAACACGATGGTGTTCACGCATTTGCCGTCGAGCCTTTGCCTTTTGCTCATTCCCTTCATGCACAGCCTGGGTCCGGTCATTGTGCTCTTGCTGATCCGGAGCGCGTTGTCGCAGATGGATGTGCCAACCCGCACCTCCTACGTCATGGCCGTGGTATCGCCTGGTGAGCGGGCTGCAGCAGCGAGTGTCACGGCGGTTCCGCGCAGCCTCGCGGCAGCCGCCAGTCCGGTTCTTGCCGGCTCCCTGCTCGCTGTTTCAGGTTTCGGTTGGCCACTGCTCATCGCCGGCGCCTTGAAGATTGTCTACGACATCCTTCTGCTCGCCATGTTCCGCAAGGTCCGTCCACCCGAGGAACGTCGGGATGGTTAGTAGCCGCCGCAAATGCGTGCCTGACTTGGCAACGACAAGCGAAATGATGACCGTGCTCCAAACGCTTATAGAGTTTCAACGTACAATCTATTTGGCTCTGGCCGAGGAGACCACGTATCTGGCGGGTTCGGACGCAAAGGTTTCTCACGGCCTCCTCGTATCGACAACCCCTATCGATCACCCATGTGACAACAGCGCTTCTGTCTCAATCGCCCTGGGGAGCGTTGGCCGCGCTCTCTGCTGGAAGACATCAGCTGCGGACTGCTTGGGTTGATCGGCCTATGGCTGCTGTGGGGGCACTCAGCTATGGGCATCATCACAAGCACGAAGGCGAAGCCGTCGGAGTTATGGCCGGACTGATTCCTTGTCCGCTCGCTGTTCGTCATGACGTTTGCGATCGCGCGCGGCGTGCCAGCGGCCGGCATCTTGTTCGCCGGCACGATGATGATTGGCGTGGCGATCACGCTTTCGGCCGTCGCAATTCTGTCGATCCTGCTGCGCGAACGCCTGGTGTGGTTTGTCGAAGGTAGGTCGCGCCTGTTCGAAGCGATCACCCAGGGCGTTGCCGGCATTGTGCTTGCCGGCGTGGCGGTTTGGTAGATTTCATCGGCGTGAGGCTGTTTGACCTTAAGAACAGCAAGGTTAGACAAGCGCCATCCCAACACCGTCAGGTTGGTGGCATTTCTGACTGGTCCGGGAAACTGATCGCCGGCGGTCCCTCGGCCCAGGTACAACTGGTGATGGACATATATCCCGCGGTATGCAAGGTTCTCAATGAGTTCGCTGGTGCGCCATAAATGCATGGGGTGAATGCAATGCGGGACGAAATCGATGAATTCGTAGAATTATCAGCGTTGCTTACTGGTCAATACAATATTGTAATTGATCCCGAGGATGCAACATTGGCTCGCCCAATCGCTGCGGAATATCGTCGACGCCTTTTTTCAGTGCTTCCCGATGGACTAAGAGTCCTGATCGACGCTTATAAGTCTATTACATCGATCGAACCAAAACCCAAGATAGACGACCTGTTACTATCAGCGTTGAAGGCGACGCAAGGTTACAAAAATAACGAGTTCGTCGCCAAGCAGATCGTGAATATCTGGTACTTCTCGCAGTTCAAGGCTGAGGCGATGGGGGAACTCCTCGACGGCGGTTACTATGAGGAAGGCCTTGTTTGGCCTCTCATCAAGGCGCACCCTATCGGTTTTTCAAACCAGCCGCACGGGTATTGGACCAAGCAGCCTTGAGTATGGATTGGGTGCCGCCTGCCCGCGGCCGGAGATGATCATGGCAAGCGACTACGACATTGTCATCATAGGATCTGGTGTCGCCGGTGCCCTTTGTGCTTGGAAACTCAGCCGTTCTCGTCGCTATAAGATTTTGATCATCGAGGCTGGGGATAACGGCATCACAGCCGGCCAACGGATCCAATTCCACCACACTATGGATTCTCAGGGCAGCCGCGGTGACATGTATGCGCCATACATGGACCTCGAAAGCCGAATTTTTGCGCCAGCACCAGAAAAGTCCCAGCTCAGTCTCGCAGAGCAGAGGGACCAAGGGAAGGAGAAGTACTACGACTATACGCTAGCTACCACGGATCCGTTCAAAGCCGGTTACAACCGTATGGTTGGCGGAAGCACATGGTCATGGCGAGGGAATTGCCCTCGGTTCATCCCCAGCGATTTCAAACTTAAGACTAATTTTGGCGTAGGCCGCGATTGGCCGCTCGACTACCACGAACTGGAGCCTTGGTATTGCCAAGCTGAGGCGGAACTCGGCGTTTCTGGGAATCACGAAGAGTGGGACGGGCTCCACGGTGGATACCGCAGTCAACCGTTTCCCATGCGCGGCATCCCATTTGGATACAGTGATCACCTAGTCAAGAATCGCATCGAGGGAAGAACGGTGCGAGGAAAGACGGTGCAAGTCGTTACCACGCCGCAAGCTCGAAACACCGTCGAATATGATGAACGACCGGCCTGCGAGGGCCATTCAAATTGTATTCCGCTGTGTCCTATCCAAGCCAAGTATGATGCAACGGTTCATTTACGGCGGGTGCTTCAGGATCCGGGTAGTCGGGTCGAACTGAAAAAAGCCGCCGTGGTGACTCGCCTTGGTAAGGAGGAAGATGGGCGAGTGCGCCAAGTCTTTTACAAGAACTGGCGGTCTGACGATCCACAGAAGGAACGGTCCGTCAGTGCGGAGGTCGTGGTGCTCGCGGCTCACGCGATCGAGACTCCGAAGATCCTGCTGATGTCTGGCAATCTCGCTAATCGAAGCGATCAGGTGGGGCGAAATCTCATGGATCACATCCAATTTGAGGTAACCGCCCTGTTTCCCGAGCCGCTCTATCCGTTTCGAGGGCCCCAAACGATCTCAAGTATTGAAGCATTTCGGGACGGCGCCTTTCGCAGCAATCGCAGTGCCTTCCGCATGACGATCGGCAACGACGGCTGGGGACGCGCCGGTTCTCCTGCCACCGTGATCGACAAACTTCTAAGTGGCGGAAAGTTCGGTTCTGCTTTGCCGAGTGAGATTGCAAGCCAGATACCGAAGATGTTACGGTTAAGCTTTTCCACTGAGATGCTTCCAGAAAGTAAAAATCAGATTGATCTTTCATCAAAGCTTGATGCATTGGGGATTCCGAGACCTCGATTTACATTCGATGTTGGTGACTATGTGCGATCAGCTTTGAATGAAGGCTTCGACACAGCGAAGGATCTGTTTGGTGTAATGGGCGCAACGATCGAGAACGAACAGGAAATGCCCCCGGGAAAATGGAACACCGCTGCGCACATAATGGGAACGTGCATCATGGGCGACGAGCCGACAAATTCCGTCGTTGATCGTTGGGGCCGGTCGCATGACGTTCCAAACCTTTGGATCGTCGGTTCGAGCGTTTTCTCGAGTAGTGCCACAGCGAACCCAACCTTGACGCTCGCCGCGTTGAGCCTTCGTACGGCGGCGGCGATCGAGCGGCAGATGCACAGTCAGACTAGCTAGCGATGTCGAGTCACCTGACGGCGATTCCATCCACTTACTTGCCTGATCCATATCTGGTCAATCGCCTTCCAGGCGGTTCACAGCGTACTCAGCGCTCGTGATGTTCTTGCAATATTTCAAAGCCGAATTCATCCTGTTTTAAACTAAACGAGAGGGCATGAAATGGGCGTCGTTGATATCCAAGGCAAAGTCGACGTCTTTCAATATTGGCCTCACGGCTCGTCAGACGTCGACACCTTGAAATTCATTCCCGACCTTGCATCAGCGCAGTATGTCGGGGACGGGGCCTTGACGAATGTTGGAGCGTTTTTTGAAAGAGGTGGCACGTTTCAACCCGACGACAACAATCCAGGAGAGGAGAAATTCAAGTCAATCCTCCGCAAAGCCGGAGGAGTGTCGCTTTCCGTCCGGCTGCAGGGCATTGATGCGCCGGAAACGCACTATTCGCCCAACTATCGCGAAGGCATGTTCGACGGCGACTATGCCAAGTGGATCGCCAAGCACATTGCCCGGCAGAAGTCCTATCGCCAGCCCTATGGCAAACTCTGCACCGATCTTTTCGCCAACGGCCTAAGGACGCAGCTCGGCATCGGCTCGTTCAATTCGGCCACTCCGGAAGTTCTGGTCGACGCGAAGGTCAGAATCCTAGCGGATGGGATCGATGGCGCGGTTGATGTCTTCGGCAGAGTGCTCGGATATGTCACGCTGATCGGCAACGGCCTGGAAATCGTCTTGAACGACCATGCCCTGACGCAGGGTTTCGCCTTCTGCTCATTCTACGGCAGCATGGCCATCGACGAGATGAAGAGACTCTCCGACCTCTTTGCCACGCACGGGGAAGGCGGAGCTCAAAAGTCGCAGCTGAGAAGCAATGTCTCGGGCCAGCTTCGGGATTTCGAGTCCGAGCTGTGGACGACAAAGTCGATGCGCGACACCGATCGCGACGACAACGGCGCTGACTCCTTCCGCTCAAAATGTTTCGATCCGAAGTTGTTTCGGCGATGTATCGACTGGGTCGGGCGCAAGGAAGCACTCGGGGAATCTACCGCGCTGCTCGACTACATGCGGTCCAACGACGAGGCCATCGTGTTGCTGAGTGACTTCGTCGCAGCAAAAGGCGATTGGAACAAATCCCGCAAATTCGCCCTCGGCTCTCTGATCGCAAAGGACGGTGCGTTCTCATACAAGACTGGTGAAGTGGTTTTCGAGTCGCGCCCTGTGGAGATCGTCAACGATCAGCACCAGCCGTTGCCAAAGAGCTTCCTCACGCCCTATCCGTGAGACGGTACCGGCGGAGCCATTGCGCAAGTCTCGAGCCATCGTCCTCACACTCGCTGCGCTCTTCAGCCTTGATGCCTTTCCAGTCATTGGTGGCAGTGCAAATCTCCAAACGGATCGGGCTCGTGAACACCATGGTGTTTACGCACCTGCCGTCCAGTCTTTGCCTTTTGCTCATTCCCTTCATGCCCAGCCTCGGTCCGGTCATCGTACTTCTACTTATCAGGAGCGCCTTGTCGCAGATGGATGTACAACCGCACCTCGTCATGGCCGTGGTATCGCCTGGTGAGCGGGCCGCAGCCGCGAGTGTCACCGCTGTCCCGCGCAGCCTCGCGGCAGCCGGCAGCCCGATGCTTGCCGGCTCGCTGCTCGCAATGTCCGGTTTCGGTTGGCCGTTGCTCATCGCCGGCGCCTTGAAGATTGTCTACGACATCCTTCTGCTTGCGATGTTCCGCAGGGTTCGTCCGCCGGAGGAACGACGAGATGGGCCGCAGCAGCCCGTAGCATGCCCGAGCCAACATGAGCGGCGCGCGCCACGTCATTCTGCAGGTCGAGGCCTTGGCGACCGCTTGACCAGCGTACCAATGGCTCCATTTTATCGGTACCGATGCTCGCTCTTCAGCGCGAGGTGTAACTGATATGTCGAGAGCTCTCTTCGCTTTTGCGCTCGCAGGCGTCTGCCTGATATCAACAACGGTGTATGCCGATAATGTCGATCTGGGGCTAGGAACTTTTCACCGAACCTGTCTTGCCCATGGCCCCGACTTCGAGCGAACCGCCGCTGTGGCGAAGGCGCGTGGGTGGACACCGCTATCCGGTGACGCAGCGCTTGCTCCAGTCGATGACGTGGATGCCTTTCAGGGGTGGGTTGTGACTGGCAACGATCTACCTGCCGGAACCATAATCGCGGTGACCAAAGCCACCTTGAACGGCAAGGCGGTGCAGACCTGCCGCCACGACGCTGCAGAGAATCGCACTGCGGTCAGCGCGGCCCAGCCGCTTACCCAGCTCGTCTTCGAGGACAAGCTTGTGCCGTAGCAGCGCCGCGAACCAATCGGCCCGGTCCGCCGCATCCGGTATCTCGGCCACAACGATGGCGAGGTCGACATCGCTCTTGTCGTTGAACTGCGCACCGTCGCGATAGACCAGGCTGCCGAAAGCATAGATGCCTTGGGGACTGAGGTCCACGTGCACGGCCTTGGCCCACTCGATGAGATATGACCTCGTCTCTTCGACATGCTCAGCGGACAACAGTTTTCTCCTTCTTACGAAATGCGTCTCGGCAGCAATCACCGCAGATGCCATAGTTGAACTTGGCAACCGGACCTTCAAGGCGGGTACGCCGCCGGCGACCCGATCGTGCGGCGGTGCGCGGGCTGCTGCTTCAGGTTACCCTGCAAACCGATTCAATTAGGTCGGCTCACACCTAGTCTAGCCGGACCCGCCGCCTTCGTATCTGAAAGTCGCCTTCGCCAGTTATTTTGAGCGCATGCCGTGGCTGGAGGTCTTTGACCCTGGCGCTCGTTATTCTCCTGTCGCCGGTCGGACATCGGAAGAATTCCAGAAAGAAGCGATAGGCTGTCCAGCTGCACTGGTCATAGACGTCCCGACCGGTGGCGCCGACTATCCTGTTGGCTGAACCGCAGCGCATGCCGGCTGGGTCATATGCGAATACGAAGGAATCGCTGGAATGTCCCAGCATTTTGTCGCATTGCTCCTTCAGCTCCTTATGCGCGTCAGTCGACATATTTTCGTCCGGTCCGATTCGCTTCGACTGGACAAGCACCCCCTTGGAATATTTCTGCTGGGGTGTGTCGAGTTCAACATGCAGAAGGAGGTCGGCGCCGTATTTCTTCTCTTCACCGCTGCGCCGGTGGGTGAGTATGGAGGCATTCCAGGTTATCCCCTCAGTCTGGAGACTCTGAAATCCCTCACGGAAGGCCCCGACAAGAGTACCGGACAGGTCATCCTCGTGCTTCACATATCCAGAGCCAAGATCACCCATGATCCTATCGGTAATGTCTGCAGCCTTATGAGCCGCTTCGCGAATTGCAGTCTCGAAAGACACTTCGCTCCCCCTCCAGCCTTACCTCTTGAATCTAGACGAAAGTTGCCGATCACCTACCTGACTTATGGGATTATCCACCAGAAAGAGCAGAAGCTATCAGAGCTGGAGTTCGGACTGCGCTATTGGATAATCCAGGCGGAATTACACACCGCCGTATCGCCGACGAAATAGCCTTCTCCGTAAGTTCGACGATGACCATCACGGAGACATCTCACATCGCGCGCGCAATCACGCGGTCGATAGAGATCGTCGGTTCACCGTCCGGACCTCGCCAAGGCCCATGACGAGATGAAGTTCGGCGGACTGCGCGCCTCGCTCGTCTTCTTCGATCGACGCGAGCCAGAACCACGGCAGTCGGCACGCGCATTGATGGCCTATGTCGGTTTCGTCGTCCTCGGGAACACAGAGGATCTGACGGCAGGTAGCACAGGACACATGAAAGACTCTGCAACGATCGCACTTGCCGACGCTGTGGACGAACGCCTGTCGCCTCGGGGCTGCGGTACCGTCGAGCGCCAGAAGGCCAGGCGAGACCTCCGGATAGCCGTCCCAGAAAACGCGTCCGTTCTTGCAACTGGGACGAGAGCAGCGTGGCCAAGTTCTCGGATCGAAATCCTCAAGATGGTCGAGCGGCAGCAAGCGGATGCTCACAGCAGTCTGGGCGCGCTTCTCGGCCGCTACCGTATGTCCGTGGGGACAAACGAGATAGCCATGGGTGGCCCCTACCTCTTCCATCATCCCCCGGAAGGTCTCTACGTCCTTTACATCGATCTTGCGCTTCCGCCGCTTCGCGTCGACGATAATCCGCCGACTGTTGTCAGTGTCGTGCCGCGCTTCGATCAAAACGTCGATCTGTCGCTTGACGCCCGTGATGGCACCCAGGACCGAAGCGTTCGGAGTCACGCAAAACTCCGTTGACAGCTGGTCCGCCATCAAGCGAGCGACCAAGCGCTCATAGAGTTTCCAGTCCTCCCATACGTCCTTCATCGAGATCGCCCCCCTAGACGCCACGCCCTGCGCAGTTGCGACATGCTACATTACCCGGAATGGGGAGGACGAGATGGAGAGAATCGAAGAATTCGTCGACGATCGACAAAAGTCGTGGTGTATCCACTGCACTAGGCGGCTCACCGAACTTGAGACAACTGAGGATCACGTCCCGACGAAAAGCCTGCTGGTCAAACCTCGCCCACATCACCTCCCCGTCGTCACGATCTGTCGCGACTGCAACAATGGCTTCTCGCGAGACGAGCAGTATGCGGTCGCCTTCCTCAGTTGCGTTCTCGCCGGTTCGACCGATCCCGAAAAGCAAAGGAACGCGAGCGCTGCGCGAGCGCTAACCGAGAGCGCGGCCCTGCGCGCAATGATAGATCAGACGAAGAGGGAGTTTCCTGTGGCGGGAGGGGAGACACGCATCGTTTGGCAGCCGGACATCGAGCGCATCGAACGGGTGGTCCTAAAAAACGCGCGAGGCCATGCATTCTTCGAGTTCGGCGAGCCCAAGATGGAGGCTCCCGATCATGTGTGGGCTCGCCCCTTGACCAGCATGTCAGAATTCGAACGTGCGGAGTTCGAAGGCACAGCTGACGCAGGAGGTTTCTCCGCTTGGCCCGAGGCTGGCAGCCGGATGATGACGCGCATTGCCACTGGGCAGGACATGGATGGAGACTGGGTCGTCGTGCAAGACGGCACCTACCGCTACGCGGTCGACGATGCCGAAGGTCTACGCGTGAGGTCGATTATGTGGGAATTCCTTGCTACAGACGTCCATTGGGAGCACTAAGGGCAATTATTAGAGGCGTGTGTTTTTGATTGTAGCGGCGGAGCGCTACATCGCGTTGCCCACATTCGGACCAAGCCCTGTTCCTTCTCAGGCGATATTGTCCACGTCGACGACGTGAAGTGAATGGGCCAGAGAGTGCGTCAAACTCACAATACAGCGCGCAGGCTATTGGGGCCTAGACGGTGTGAGTTCTTGCGACAATCGACCAAATCTGTCCTTGCCCGAGATGCGGTGCCTCCGTAAGGTTGCGATTCGGTTCGGTGCTAAGCGGCCGAAAGTGCGATAGACTCTGAGGAGGGCGGGTGTCTGGCAATTTTCGTGCGATCGGCCGCGGACGGCGGGCCGTCCGAGAGTCGCGTTCCGAGCTTCGGCGAATTCGTCGGAAAACAGCGCGCAAGAACACGTCTTCGCAACAAGCGACTAGAGAGGACGTGATTTCATGTACCCCAATGAACGGAGAAGAAGCCGATCCTTCCGGTCTGACTCCACGGTTTCTTGCTGTCGACTTTTTTTGCGGCGCTGGGGGAACAACGAGGGGCCTGATTGACGCTGGCGGTTACGTCATCGCCGGTGTCGACAAGGAGCCTCGCTGTCGACGAACTTACGTCGAAAACAATTCCAACCGAACCTTGGACGCGGCCGAGCCGGGCTACCTGGAGTACGACATCTTTCCGAGTACGGAGCTATATCCCGCTGGTCAGCAGGCGGCTTTGATTGAGAAGCTCGACACATTGATCGCGCAATATCGGGCTGCCGCCCGATCGGCACCGCTGCTGTTCGCGATCTGCGCACCGTGTCAGCCGTTCACGACGCTGGCGCGCAAAGAACTCAGCGACGCCCGCAAGAAGCGGCGAGAGCGCGACAGCAATCTGCTGATCGAAGCCGCAGTGTTCGTCGAGCGTCATCGGCCTGAGATGG
Source organism: Mesorhizobium sp. M1169 (assembly GCF_040318345.1). Lineage (NCBI taxonomy): Bacteria > Pseudomonadati > Pseudomonadota > Alphaproteobacteria > Hyphomicrobiales > Phyllobacteriaceae > Mesorhizobium > Mesorhizobium sp. M1169. The sequence continues at coordinate 15,684 of NZ_JAMYME010000053.1, forward strand.
TGCTGTCGGAGAACGTCGCCGGTATTGGCGACCCCCGATACGGCGGAATCTGGGACGACTTCCAGGCGAAGCTAAAGGCACTCGGATACACGACAGGGACTCGCCGAATCTGCACCTCTGGATTCGGCATTCCGCAGTACCGAAAGCGGTCGATCCTTTTGGCAATCCGCAGCGAGCTGGTTCGTGAAGAGGCACTCTCCACGTTGGTCGAGGATGCGCTTCATGTTCCGGAGGTCGATCAGTCAGCGTCGCCGGTTTCAGTCCAGGAAGCCATCATGCATTTCCCGGCCCTGGGAGCAGGCGAGAACGACCCGACCGTTCCCAACCATCGCACCCGCTCCCTCAGCCCGCTGAACCTCAAACGACTCGCGGCAGCGAAGCCAGGGGAGAGCAATCTCTATCTCGAAACCACCGAACATGGTGACCTAAGCTTGGAGTGCCACCGAAGAGTCAACGCTCGTCTCGACGATCGTTGTTTTACCGACGTCTACACGCGGATGCGACCGAACCGTCCGTCGCCGACGATCACGACGCGTTGCCACAGTATTTCGAACGGCCGCTTCGGCCATTACGACACAGCCCAAATCAGGGGCATTTCGCTGCGCGAGGCCGCCGCTCTGCAATCATTCGGGGACGACTACGTCTTCCATCCAACTGAGATGATCGAACCGGTCGCACGGATGATCGGCAACGCTGTTCCTCCGAAATTGGCTCGTTTCTTCGCCGAGCATTTGGCGTCCTCGGTTAAGCCAATCAGCGGTTCGCGGCCCGCGACGCCTTAAGCCGCTCGATGACGTCGCTCGTGCCGATGTGCAGCCGGCACGTCCATATAGTCAGGACGGTCCAACCCGACGCCTCCAGAGCAGCGACTGCAGCCGCATCCCGCTCCATGTTACGTTCGATCTTGCGCGCCCAAAACTCTGCGTTGGCGGTCGGCCGGCGACCCCGCGGACAGTCGTGACCATGCCAGAAACAGCCGTGGACCATGATTGCGGTTCGGTATTTGGGCAGCACCACGTCAGGCCGTCCGGGAAGATCGCGGACATGGAGTCGAAAACGAAACCCTGCCGCATGGAGTTCACGCCGTACGCTGCGCTCGGGTGCGGTATTCCCGCTCCGGATCTGGGACATTATGCGCGATCTGGTCTCCGGCGTTATTCTGTCCATATCCTAAACCGCTGAGAAGCCCCGATATCGATCTGGCTGAAAGCTTTGCCGACGCATTTGGATTATCGCAAGCTAAGTCGTGTAGTTTGAAGAGAGTTGCATTATGTTTCGGTTGACAATCTAAGCATCACGGGCTGGATTGTGTACCCTCGGGGGAGGTTTCTTGGGGCATTGGTATCCGACGCAGAAGCGAACCGACATGCTTGCGGCCGAGTTGAAGGCGCTCGAGCAGATCGCCCTATGCCCTGCCGAAGATCCGGCCGCGACTGTTGCTGTGGTCTCCGCCACTCTGTCTCGTGCGAGCCAGACGCCGGATTTCCCGACCCGACAGTTACATCAGTGGCTTTGGATCGGTTCGCAATACAGGCAGCACGCGGCCGCCGGAGGTTTCGTGGCGGCCGCGGCTGCTGCCGGGTTGGCGTTCCTGGACAAACGAGCCGGCCAATCTCTCACCGAATCCGACATTCAGGATCTCAACTGGGTGCTGGAAACGACGATCAAGACCGTTTGCGATCTGCTCGACCGGCACGTGGTCGGGCGACATCTGAGTCCGGGGGAGATCGCCGAGATCGAAGGTCGCTTGGCGATATATGCCGACGCATCGTTCGATCCCGCCGACGTACGCAGCCGTCTCGTGGAGCCGATGGCGGAGCTGGTGAGCTTCTCGACATCGCCTCTCTTGAAAAATGTCATTGAGAAGATCGAAGCCTTATTTGCGGCTGCCGGAGGCGACACTTTTGCCGGCCGGACTGCAAGGTCGGCGCTGCTCTACTTCGCCGAGCATCAGGACGCGGTGAGCGATTCCTACGGCTTTCTCGGCCTTCTCGACGACGTTTATGTCATCGACCTCGCATATGCAGCTGTCGAACAACAGACACGGTGCCTGCCGCTGCTCATGGGCTTGCTGCAGGGTTATCCCTATGTCGCCGATTTGGCCCTGACTGGTACGCCGCCGCGACCCCTTGACCTCTATGGCCAGTACGTCTGCTGTGCAGCTCTGGACGCGCTATACGAAGCAGTGCGGCCTTCAATGCTTGTCGTGCGGGAGGCCGGGCCATTCCCCCTGTTGGCCGCTCTGTTCGCGGCTGTAGAGGCATCGCGTCGTCAGGCCAACCTCGACCGCCAACGCCTCACCGAATGGTCTGTGGGTCAGCACATTGTCGTCTCCGATGAAGTTTCCGCCTTTAAGGTGGTCTATCTAGGCGAAACGGACGTGGGGGCCGAACGCCGGTTCCGGCTCGGCGTCGACAAAAGTGGGAGTCTAACCGCCCCGCGCAGTCTTGCGCCTTACATGGCGGCGACACCAACTCCTCACAAAAGGCTGTCCGGCGGCAGGGACTTCGGCGATTGGCTCAAAAGCCGTCACGCGGATCCCTTGCTCAATCTCACGGGCACCACAAGAACGCGAGCGGGCGATCAGGAGTGCGTCTTACTTCTCGGTCCACGGTCAAAACTCGATCGCTTCGCCGCGAGCATTCGTCCGCTCGGTAGAGATATAGGAGCCGCAGTGGGCCTGCGTTACATCGCCGACGACCGCCAAGAAAACATCGGCGCGACCGCGACGGATGCTCCGTTCATCTATGCCTGCAGCGATCCGGATACGGCTTATGATCTAATTCGCAACCCTCCACCGCAGGTTCGCGGCTGGCGGGTAATTGTCGACGGGGCTAGGCAAATGCGAGCGCTTCACGCATCCCTTACCTCTGACGGCGGTGACCCTCCTCCGCATATATGCGTCCTGGTCGAGTTGTTCGACCGCGAGGCGTCGGCCGAACTGCTGAATCGAGGGTTCGATGTCTGGTACCTCGAGGATCTCGATGTTCAACCACCACCGACCGGACGCCCCGCAGAGATCGACGATGCCGCGGAGCGCATGCTTGCCCGTCAGGGAACGCATTGGAACACAGTTCACCGGGTCCATGCCGCCCCTCACGAGTTTCTTGAATCAGTCGACGCCTGGATGGTCCGAGCGAGCGAGACGAAGGGGACGGATTCAAGCCTCCAGAATCTCGAACTGCTCGTTTCGGCCTTCATGCGCGCTGCCCTAGCGCGTCCACTGGCGAGTTCCGACGCCAACAAAAACCTGCGCGGTCTCGTGCGGACGATCGCCATGCAGGCATCCAGCCTTCGCAATTTCAGTACACTGGCCGCCGAACTGCACGAAATCTTTGCACCGCTGGCCCGAGGCGAGTTTCCGGCCTTTGAACGGCGCAACGCCCTTGCCGCCATCGCCGACATTGCTGGCGGCAAAGCGACGGCTGTGGTCTGCCGCTCGGCTGCCGTTGCTGCCGCTTGCCGAGAGGATGCAGAAAGCGACCCAAAGCTGAGTGGAATGATCTGGACCAACCTTGAAGGGGTGAGGTCAGGCGCACCATACGACCGTGTCGTCGTGCCTGGTTGGCTTGATCGCCTGAGCATGCGGGAACTAGCCGGCGGAGGGTACAGCGAACGCTTGGACCTTCTCTTCTATCCCTTTGAGCGGCGATGGTTCGAACGAACCACGGCCGCAGGAGTTAAATGGGAAAGACGCATCGAAGTGTCGACACTCCGAGCCCTATCGAACTTGGCGGGTCGGCTGCGCGCAACCGGTCGCGCCCCCGAGCTCTGGAACGATCAGACCACTCGGCGTCTCGCGCCTCCACGAACGCCGCGAAACGTAGATGACGACGTCATCGACGAATCCGATGCGCCGGAGTTCGAGAAGCTTGAGGCACGAAGCGTTGAGTCTGTCCGCCGCGCCGTGTTCCAGGGGCGCGAACATCAGCCGACGGCGAAAGCTCAGCTGGTCATGTTTGAGCATCCTGGCACCTACGCCTTCCTGCCTGCAGGCGGCAAGGTCATCGTTCTAGCCGACCCCACTGGCGTGACCGTTGACGCACGATCGACCGGCAACGCCGAAAAAGTGCTGTTTCGGAGCGTCGCATCGCTCGAGCCGGGGTGCCTCTTGGCTCTGCCCATCGGCGGAGACCGCGATCTGATTGACGTTCGGGCCGACCGGTTCCTCGAAACGGCCGCCGATGTCCGTCAGACAGCTGGTACTTGGAAGCGGGCCTTCCGGAGATACATGGACCGCACGGGATTCGATTCGTCGGCGACCGCTCGACGGCTGGCGCAAGCCGGCGTCAAGCGCCACACGGCGACGATTCGGTCCTGGACCTCGACGACAGCAACCATAGCGCCGCGAGGTTACAGAGAGGTGTTGCCCGTGGTCGCCAAGTTGACGGGAGACACCGAGCTGCTGGCTACCCTACCCAAGGTGTTGCAGGCGATCGATCTAATCTATCGTGCGCGGGCCAAGGCGGCCGAGTCTATTGTGGCGGAACTCTTCGCGGGCGACATCGATCTCGAAGCCGCGGAACTGAAAGTCGAGCACGGCGACTCCGTCCTGCGATATGCATTGCATCGCGTGCAGAGCGTCGGCAGCATCTGCGACGTTCCGCATGACGTTGTCGGCCGCTTACGAACCTTGGCCTCGCCTCATGCAAATGGCAGCCCCAGCGCCGATCCAATCGACGGGGTTGGCGCATGACGAGGATGTATCCGTCGAGACTGCCCGCGAAGGCCAACCGCGGCGAAGCGGAAATATTCGCACTCATCCGGGACGCGGCGGGTTCGGACGATTATGCCTGTCTGCATTCCGTGGGACTCGTCCGTCATAATGAGAAGGAATACGCCGAGGCTGACTTCGTCGTTGTGGGGCCGGCGGGCATATTCTGTATCGAAGTCAAAGGCGGCAACGTCGTGCGAAGCGACGGCTTCTGGACGATCGGCCCGGAAGGAAGCACCTACACCTCAATCGAGAGCCCCTTCGCCCAAGCCGAGAAGACGACACATCCTCTCCGCAAACACCTTGAGGCGGAGTTAGGGCTGAAGCGCAACAACTTTCTGCTGGGATGGGGCACGGCGTTCCCGCACATCACGTTCAGAATGCGAAGCCCGGAATGGGATTCCGACGTCGTCTACGACGAACGCGACAAGGACTTCTCCTTCATCCGCTATCTCGAGCGATTGGAACGTCATTTCCGCGACCGGCGAATGTCGCTCGGCCGGGCCGCGCCACCTAGGCTTACGTTGGCTCTCGTCACCCAGATCGTCACGGTCCTAAGAGGCGATTTCGAGCTCGTGCCTACAGTCCGCGGCCTAATCGGTGATAGTAGGCGGGAGCTGGCCTCGTTGAGTGCCGCCCAGTTCGGCGTGCTCGACTATGCCCTGAACGACCGTAATCCGAGGATTATTTGCGACGGCGCCGCCGGGACCGGCAAGACGCTGATAGCCGCTGAAGCCGCCCGGCGCTTGACTGCCTCGGGCAAGAAGATCTTGTTCCTTTGCTTCAACAATCAACTTGGACGCTTTCTGGCCGCCGACGCCCTCGATGCCGGGGAGCCCGTCAGAATTTCGACCGTGCACGGCTTCATGAGCGACCTAATTCGCAAAGGCGGGTTCGAACAGCAGTTACGCTCCTCAAGAGCCGCTGCGGACCGCTACACCCGTATCTTTCCCGACTTGTTTGAGAAGGCTGCCTACGCGCTTTTGGAGGAGAACGAGTTACCCCAGTACGACGCGATTGTCGTCGACGAAGCGCAGGACGTGCTCGACGGTGCGATCATGAACTGCCTCGACCTGGTTCTGGCAGGCGGCTTCCGAACCGGCAGTTGGCTGATCTTCCTCGATACCGGCCCGCAGTCCGACGTCTACGGACGAATGGACGACGGCGTCTTGGCAACCCTGCGCGCATCGTCGCCCGCCGAATTCATCCTGCGTGAGAACTATAGGAATCCGAGAGCCGTGGTCACCGAACTCTGCGAAGTGACAGGCAGCGAGCCGCCGGTTTGCCGGCGCATGCTGCAGTCGACGGTGGACTACAGGCTCTTCTCCGATGAACGGGAGCAGGGCCGTAAGCTGAAGGCGCTATTGGTCGAACTTCTGCGTGACGGCGTGCCTCCGACCGGAATAACGATCCTGTCTGCGAAAGGGAGCTCGGAGGCTTGCGTGACGCGTCATCCGCCCGACGTCGGTAAGATGATCTGTCGGCTCGAAAACGAGGCGGACCCATGTCCGAACGAGGCGATCTCAGCGGCAAGCATTTCCGCCTTTAAGGGGCTTGAAAATGAGGTCATCATACTCACTGATGTGCCACCCCTTGACCCGATATCCGATTGGACTCGCGCGATCCTGTACGTCGGCATGACCCGCGCCCGATCAAAACTCTATATGCTCGTGGACCAGGCTTACCTTGATGCTCGAACACGCTGCTGACCAAGTGCCCGGTGGAGGCGTACCCGCCCCTCGCGATCTACGTCTCGCGAGTCATCGAGCGTTTCGCGACAGCCTGGTGGACGGCCTTCGGCGGCAGCTGTTCGGTCCTGCTCCGGACGACGACGACGATGCTCGGTCCGAACTCCTGATCGTATCGCCGCTGCAACTTTACGCCACCGGCGTGCTATTTCCCCAAAAGATCATCCAGTCACTTCTTGAGGACGACCAACAGGCAGAGGATGGCCACGCGGCGGAGGACGTCGGCGGCGATTTTAGCGACCCCCAGGTGCGGGAAGCCAAGCGATCGGGTGGCCGCTCGGCCGATGAAGGCTCAACGTCCGACGAGCGCGAGCCGCTTAACTTGGCCAACGAGTTCAGTCCCTCGGCCTGCGGCATATCCTTCCGGCTAAACGGTCCCGCCAAGCTGAGCGCAGTCGTGACCTTCGGAACCTATGCCACCACCAAGCACATTGAACCCCGGGAGCGCGCGGGCGAAACAGGGATGGACGGCCGCATCATTCCAGCGACGCGCGAGGTGCCCGCCTATAGACGGACGCACCACCGACATTTAGTGCCGGTGATCGTGGGCGCCGTTTTCGGCAAGCAGGCTCCGATCCTCGTCGATCCCTCCGATCCCGAGATAAAGCTTCACGTTACGGTCCGACCGGGCGAGAGCGGCAGCCTTGTGGTCTCGGCCATGGTGGTAAACCATCGCTCGGTTGGCATGGCCGCCCCGGCGAACGACGACTGCTATTTCCAGACGGCGATCGAGATTCGCGAGGGGAACGGTGCAGCGGTGTTCCTCCCCATCGACCGCGACAGCGGCGATCTTGATGACGCCGAGATGGCCTCGTTGGAGCTTCTCTATCGTCATCGCCGTGCGTTCGCGCTCGGCCACGGAGTTGCGGGGGACTGGAACGCTGCGGAGGCGATGTCCGAGCGCGGGCTTACCGATAGGGTATCTTCTGCCGCTCTAGCCAACTACGAGCTGCAGCCCATAAGAGCGCGCGAGCACGGATTTGGCGAAGAGCCGCTGCAGTTGTCCATGGCGTTCCTTGCGGAAGGCGAAGGCGAGAGGCCGGATGAGGCCATCCTCGACGCGCTGCGACGCATGGCAGCCGACTATTTGCTCTGGATCGATAAGATCGAGCGGTCTCTCTCGCTCGATCTTTCCGCCAAGCTTAGGGACGCGGCGCAGGAAAATCTGGCCAATTGTCGACGTTGCCACGCCCGCATGTTGGATGGCGTGAGGGTTTTGGAGGCCGATCCGCAGACTATGCTGGCGTTCCGGTTGATGAACCGGGCGATGTTGGTGCAGCAGTTTCACTCATCACTCGACGACCGCCCTATAACCTCGCTGCGCGTTGATCCGCCGACGGACTATCGTGGCCTGCCAAAGGGCAAAGGGCACTGGCGACCATTCCAGCTTGCCTTCGTCCTCATGAACGTCGCGGGAATGATGAATCCGGACCACCCCGAGCGTCGGCTGGTCGATCTGATCTGGTTCCCGACGGGCGGCGGGAAGACCGAGGCCTATCTCGGTCTCACAGCCTTCACAGTGTGCTTAGGGCGCCTCCGCGACGCACCGGCAGGCGTAGTCGTACTGATGCGTTACACCCTTCGACTGTTAACGGCTCAACAGTTTCAGAGGGCATCCTCTCTTATCCTTGCACTGGAACACATACGTCGCACGCGCTACCTAGGCGCCGACCTTGGACAGGACGAGATCTCGATCGGACTATGGGTCGGGGAAGGCCTGTCGCCTAACCGACGGGCCGACGCCAAGAGGTCGCTCGATAAACTCAAGCAGCGCGAACGGTATGCGACGAACCCATTCCAGGTTTTGGTCTGCCCCTGGTGCGCCGTTGAACTCGATAATCCCGACAAGCTGGGTTACGTCTCTATTCGATCGCAAAACTCGACGGACCGCACCGTTCGTTTCCGCTGCCCAGATGAGAATTGCCCGTTCGGCGACGCGGCTGGTATGCCGGTCCTTGTGGTCGACGACGAGATTTATGCTGCGCCGCCGACTCTGCTGATCGGCACCGTCGACAAGTTCGCGCAGATCGCATGGAGCGAGGACGCAGGGCGCCTGTTCGGGCTCCATAGCGGCGCACCGCCGCCGTCGCTCGTCATACAAGACGAGCTGCACCTGATCTCAGGGCCGCTCGGAACAATCGTGGGCCTTTACGAGACGGCGATCGACCGAATGTGCAGTCGCGATGGACATGTCCATAAGATCGTGGCCTCGACCGCCACCATTAGGCGAGCCGCTCAGCAGTGCCGCGACCTTTATGACCGCGAGGCCTTCGAGTTTCCGCCGCAGGCTGTCAGGGCCGGCGAATCCTATTTCGCCTATGAAGATCGTGAAGCGCCGGGGCGGAAATACGTCGGCTTCCTCGGCAGCGCCGTGAAATCCCATCAAACAGCGCTCGTCCGCGCCTGTGCGCCGCTGCTGCAGTTCGCCAACATCCCCATCGCAGAAACCGACGAGGCCGGCCAAGCTGTCGTCGATCCATATGGGACGCTGGTTTGGTACTTCAACTCGCTCCGGGAACTCGGCCACGCTGCGACCCTTTCGGTGGGCGACATCCCTGAGTTCATCAAGGGTTTGCGTCACCGACTTGGCATTCACTATCGAGACAGTCGCTATATCCGCGAGATCGTGGAGCTCACCAGTCGCTGTGAAGCGGATGAGATTCCCGAAGTACTCAAGCAACTCAAGGTGCCTTGGCGACGAAACCCGACGGGTCAACCGCCAGTCGACGTATTGCTGGCGACCAACATGATCGCCGTCGGGGTCGATGTGCCTCGCTTGGGCCTTCTGGTCATGTCCGGTCAGCCTAAGAGCACCGCCGAATACATCCAGGCGACGAGCCGTGTCGGGCGCAACGTCCCGGGCCTAGTGGTGACCGTCTACACCCAGACCAAGAGCCGCGACCGTTCGCACTACGAGCGCTTCGTCGCCTATCATCAAAGTCTATATCGGCACGTGGAGCCGACCAGCGTTACGCCGTTCTCGCCGCAGGCTCGAGAGCGCGGGATGCGCGGCGTCCTCATCGCGCTCGCACGGCAACGAGCCGGTGTGGAAAACCCGGCCCAAATCAGCGATTACGACGACGCCGTGGAGGAGGAGGTAGAGGCGATCCTTATGCGGGTGCGCAGCATCGACGCAAAGGAGCTCGACGCCGCAGCATCCGAGATCGCCGACTGGCTTAGCTTCTGGCGCCAATATCGGCCGGCGGCCTACGGCCGCATGGGCGGAAAGGTCGCCGACACGACCCTGGCCTATCCGTTCGGCGGTTATCGGGACGAGGAGTTCCAGCGCGACGCCTGGCCGGTGCCGACGTCGATGCGCAACGTGGACGGCACTTCGGAGGCGCGCGTACTCAACGTCTACGACATAGCGGCAGAGGACGCAGAGGAGATTTAGGGTGGCTGCACGTAGCGAACTGCGAAGGTCTCAAGGCGTCGTGCCATTCGGAGTTGGCGCGGTCATCGACTTCAAGGAAGAGTCCCTGATGTCGGCCGGTCTCGACGTCTGGCCGACGGAACAGACGTCGGGTGAGATGCGCGCGGCCCTGCTCGCAGCCTGCCAAGTTCTCGACGGTCGCCTCGCCGATCGGCTGACGATCGAACTGGGAAGACCGATCCGCTACTTCCTATCGCCGGCGGAAGCGCAGGAGCGGGCGTCGGTGGGCGCCGCCCCGCGCATCGACCGGGCGCCCATGCCGTTCGTGCGCTTTCCGAACTGGTACTTCTGTCCTCGCTGCCGCATTCTGAAGAACGTGCCTTGGAATGCTCAGTCCAACGCCGATGTGTTAAAATGCGATAACCTCGGCCGGCGTGTGGACGGCAAGGGTGAACCCTGCGGCAAGCTGTACGCGAAACGTCGACCTGCCCTAGCTCCGGTCAGATTCGTAGCGGCGTGCGCCAACGGACACATAATGGATTTCCCGTGGAGCGCTTGGGCGCACAAGGACGCGAAGCGGTCCTGCAGTGCCGAGGACGGCCAGCTGTATTTGTACTCGACGCCGGCGGCGGGTCTCGCTGGCGTCAGGGTGATGTGCACCGCCTGCAACGTCAGCAACTCCATGGCGGGCGCCTTCCGGGAAAACGTCCTGACCGAGATATACGGAGCCGGGTGTCCGGGACATCGACCCTGGCTTGGCGCCGATGCGCACGAAATCTGCGCCAACGTTCCGCAAACGATCCAGCGAGGCGCGTCCAACGCCTATTTCGCCAAGGTGGTCAGCTCTATTCTGATTCCGCCCTATTCCGCCAAGATACGGCAGCTGCTCGACCGGCCCGATACATGGGAGGAGATAATCTCGACAACCGTCGATGGCGTCATTCCTGATGCTTTCCTACGGCGAAAGGCAAAGACCTTTGGCGTCGACGGCGACATTTTCGTCCGCGCGGTCAATGAGAGGCTCGGCGCTCAGAGCCCGGAGGCAACTTTGGAGGCGAGCGGTGAAATCCGGTATCGCTACGACGAATACAAGGCCTATCTCGGCCCCCGGCCACCGCGCGACGAGCGGCACGACTTCGATACCGACACCCGCGACAGCGGGGACTACGGAGGCGTCTTCGGGCGCTTATTCGAGCGCATCGTACTGGTCTCGAAGCTCCGCGAAACGCGAGTCCTGACTGGGTTTTCTCGGCTGATTCCGCCCGACGCGCTGACTGGTCAGCCCGCACAGCTTTCGCGGAAGCCAAAATCGTGGTTGCCTGGCTTCTCTGTACGCGGCGAAGGAATCTTCCTTCAGTTCAGGCGCAGCGCCGTGGAGGATTGGGCCCGAACCGGAGCCGTTAGTGGCCGTTGTCGGACGATCGCGGAGCGATCGCGACAGGTGCAGCATGAGCGTGGGCTGCCGCAGAAATCGGTTTCGGCCACCAGCCTGCTGATCCACACCTTCTCACACCTTCTCATCCGGCAGCTTGCGTTCGAATGCGGCTACGACACGTCCAGTCTTCGCGAGCGGCTCTACGTTTGCGATGAACCCGAAACACCGATGGCCGGATTGTTGCTGTACACAGCGAGCGGGGACTCTGAGGGAACTCTAGGCGGGCTGGTTCGGCAAGGCGAACCAGAACGATTGGAGGGGACCGTGCGATCGGCCGTCCGGAACGCGGTGATCTGTTCCTCCGATCCTTTGTGCATTGAAAGCGGCGGCCAAGGGCTATTCAGTCTGAATCTTTCAGCCTGTCATGCATGCACTTTGCTTCCGGAGACGAGTTGCGAGGAAAGCAATCTACTCCTCGATCGAGCGCTCGTCGTCGGAACACCAGACGATCCCGACTTGGGTTTCATGTCCGGCTTTTTGGCGCGAGTTTGAACAGCGATTGCCATTGTCCGAATGTCTTTCGCGCAGCGCATCAGGCGGGTGGTCCACTATTTTCCCCTCTAACTCGCGTCCTTATCATGTCGTGCACAAGGCTTTGCCCAATAAGCCGGACTGGCGGTAACTCACTGTTGGCGGAATCAGCATGTGCATCCTCGCCTTAGCAGCGTCTCCCCAGCGACGCCATTCACGAGAAGGGCCTCGCGCGAGATTTCGACTCGCACCAGCATTGCCCGCCGATCGACAGTCTAATGCTCGTCATCACCGGCCCTCGCGCGAAGGTTTAACGATCTGAAAGCCTGCGAAGTCCTTTGCATTGTCCGTTATCACCGTGCAGCCGTTGGCCTCGGCCACAGCGGCGATTATTGTGTCGAGTGCGCTTCTGGGTTTGCCGCGGGACTTTCCATTGGCCATATGGCGTGCCCAGATCAGGGCGGCGGCTTCATCGAAAAGGAGGATCCGCCCCGCGAAAAGCGCCTGCGGTCCCTCTGGGCCGAGGAACCAGTCTTCAAGCTCGTTGCGCCGTCTACTGGCCGGTGTTTCGAGAATGCCACGACGAATCTCGGCTACCGTCAGGGAGGCAATGAAAAGATCATCGTCCCTCTGGTTGGCCATCCAGGCCAGAAGAGACGGGGACGGCGAGAGTTTGACGATGTTGCTGATGATGTTGGTGTCGAGCAGGTATCGCATCAAATGTCGATCTCGCGGCCCTCTTCGTGCGAGCGCGTGAGATCGATGTCGGCGCCCGCCAGCGGAGAGCGACGAAGGGCAGCCAGAATGCGGCCCTTGTCTAATCCTTCGCCGGACATGGACTTGCTGACAGCCAAGCGCAGGCGGGACGCCTCCTCTGTGTCTTCCGCAAGACGTCTTGCAAGGGAGCGGATTAGGTTACGATCGGAGTCGCGCCCGAGCACCTCGAAGCGAGCCAAACCCTTCTCGCTGAGACGCGAGCGATAATTCTGAATTGCGCGACGCTGCGAGCTTCCCAAAGTTGATCTCCGGAATTGTTTCCAGTAATATAACCAGCGACGGTGAAACGCGCAAGATCGCGTTATGGCGTAGAAGCGGCCGGTCGCAAGGAGTGTAATCGTTGGAGAGAACGGAGGCTGGGACTGAAAGACGCGTTGGCGGATGGCCGCCGATTTCGCGTTGCGATGGGCAGGAATTTGCCTCCCCGTGCTTCCCCCCTGCTTCCCCGCTTTTCCTTCAAACACCGGGGAAGCAAAAGGCCTCCCGAAGGAGGCCTCTTAGTCGCTTGATTTTCTTAGAGAAAACTGGAGCGGGTGAAGCGATTCGAACGCTCGACCCCAACCTTGGCAAGGTTGTGCTCTACCCCTGAGCTACACCCGCTCGCGCGGCTTTTGGGCCGCAAGCCGCGCCTATATGGCTGAAGAGCGCGGCGATTGCAACAGGGAATTCGCAGGCTTTTTGCTTCGTCGGCAATGCGGACAAGCCTCCTGCGAGACGTCGCAAGGCAATCGCCCCCGCGTTGCGCGACGGGCTTGTCTTGGCAGCATCATTGGCCGTAAACGGCGTTAGCCGAACAAGCAGTTGAAAGCGGGCCATCAGAAGAAAGACCGATGCCGAAGACCGAAGCCGAACTTTTCGCCTTTCTCGCGGGACTCGGGATCGAGGTATCGACGCGGCGGCATCCGCCGCTGTTCACGGTCGCCGATTCGCAGGCGCTGCGCGGCGAGATTGCCGGCGGCCATACCAAGAACCTGTTCCTCAAGGACAAGAAGGACAATTTCTTCCTGGTCAGCGTCGGCGAGGAGGCGGTGGTCGACCTCAAGCATATCCACCATCTGATCGGCGCTGCCGGGCGCTTGTCCTTCGGCCGGCCGGAGATGCTGATGCAGCTTCTCGGCGTCGTCCCGGGCGCGGTCACGGTGTTCGGGCTGATCAACGACACCGAGCGAAGGATCAAGGTCGTGTTGGACGAGGAGCTGATGAGCCATGCGGTGGTCAATGCCCACCCGCTGACCAACGAAGCGACGACTTCCATCGCTGCCGCGGACCTGGTCAAATTCGTCGAGGCAACCGGACATGATGCTGTTATCTTGAAAGTCTCGGCATGATCGCCACATGGGTGACTGAAACCGGGTTCTAAAGAAGGATGTTGCGCCCGTCCCTTGGCCGGCGGCGCGACCGAAAGGCGACGAGATGAGTGATAGCAACCCCTTTGGCGGCCCATTTGGCAGCAATGGCGGCCGGTATGCCACCACCGTGCAATATGGCGGCACCGATGCCGCGCGTGAGAAGGTCGCGCTTGCGGAGGCGCCGGCCGACGTCATCAAGGACACAACGACCGCTGGATTTGCCGCCGACGTGATCCAGGAATCGCGTCACCAGCCGGTGCTGGTCGATTTCTGGGCGCCGTGGTGCGGCCCTTGCAAGCAATTGACGCCGCTGCTGGAGAAGGCGGTGAAAGCCGCCGGTGGCAAGGTCAAGCTGGTCAAGATGAATATCGACGACCATCCATCGATCGCCGGCCAGCTTGGCATCCAGTCGATACCGGCGGTCATTGCCTTCAAGGACGGCCAGCCGGTCGACGGCTTCATGGGCGCCATTCCCGAGAGTCAGATCACGCAATTCATCCAAAAGGTCGGCGGCAAGAACGGCGGTGCGCCGCAAGTTGCCGAGGCGCTGGCCGCGGCCGCCGAAGCGCGCGACGCCGGGGACGTGCAGACGGCGGCCGACATTTACGATGCCATCCTGGAACAGGCGCCGGAGACAATCGAGGCGATCGCTGGCTTGGGCGATCTGCTGTTCGAGGCCGGCGATGCCGAAGGTGCCGAGGCGGTGCTGGCGCGGGCGCCGGAAGCAAAGAAGGATGCGCCCCAGCTCGCCGCGCTGCGGGCCAAGATGGCGCTCGCCGCGCAAGCAGCAGTACTCGGCAATCCGGCGGAACTGGAACGGCGGCTGGCCGAAAATCCCGGGGATCACCAGGCACGGTTCGAGCTTGCCATGATCCAGAACGCCAAGGGTGATCGCATGGCGGCGGCCGACAATCTGCTGGCGATCATCAAGGCCGATCGCTCGTGGAACGACGACGGCGCCAGAACCCAGTTGCTGCAGCTCTTCGAGGCATGGGGCATGACCGACGAAGCAACGCTGTCGGCACGGCGCAAACTGTCGTCGCTGCTGTTTTCCTGAGCCGGCGCAGACTGTTTTGTCGCGCGGGCTTGCGGTGGGCCGCGGCTGCGCCAGATTAGGTTTTCGGACGGCGTTCGATTTCAGGTTTCCGGTGTTGCGCCTTGTGCCGGCCGGGAGGAGACGGATTTGGTGCGCTTCCTGACAAAGCGATCGGAGGATTGAGGTGCAGGCGGGAAACGCGCATTACCGGCTCGCTGCGGACTTACCGTCGACCATGCCGATCTTTCCGCTTGAGGGCGCATTGCTGCTGCCGGGAGGCCGCATGCCGCTCAACATCTTCGAGCCGCGCTATCTGCAGATGGTCGACGAGGCGATCGCCGGGCCGCGGCTGATCGGCATGATCCAGCCCAGCCTTAACGGTGCGCTGCGTCCCGACGGCGAGCCGGAGCTCTGCAATGTCGGCTGCGCCGGGCGCATCATTGCGCTGTCCGAGAGCGGCGACGGCCGTTACCTGATTTCGCTGCAGGGCGTGTGCCGGTTCCGTATTGTCCAGGAGCTCACGGTCAAAACACCGTTCCGGCAGTGCCGGTTGGCACCCTTTCTCGCCGATCTCGACGAGGAGCAGGCAGACGCCGAGATCGACCGGCCGGCGCTGCTCAAAGCGTTTCGCGCCTATCTGCAGGCGAACGATCTGGAGGCCGACTGGGAAAGCGTCAGCCGCGCCGAAAACGCCATGCTGGTCAACGCACTGTCGATGATGGCGCCCTACGGGCCGGCCGA
This sequence comes from Mesorhizobium sp. M1169, assembly GCF_040318345.1. Classification (NCBI taxonomy): domain Bacteria; kingdom Pseudomonadati; phylum Pseudomonadota; class Alphaproteobacteria; order Hyphomicrobiales; family Phyllobacteriaceae; genus Mesorhizobium; species Mesorhizobium sp. M1169. Next base: position 31,328 of record NZ_JAMYME010000053.1, read on the forward strand.
GAAACAGGCGCTGCTCGAAGCGGCCGATCTGAAGACACGCGCCGAGACCCTGATCGCCATCACCGAAATGGCGCTGGCGCGCGACAATGAGGATTTCGGTTCGAGTTTGCAGTAGGCTCTTGCCTTCTCCCCTTGTGGGAGAAGGTGTGTCGGCACGCAGCGCCGAGACGGTTGAGGGGTGTTGGAAGGATCGCCGTCGGTGCCAAGCTGGAACACCCCTGATCCGACCGAGCTTCGCTCGGCCACCTTCTCCAACAAGGGGACAAGGGGAAGTTCGCGCTCGAACCCTTAACCGATTGCCTTGTGGAAAGGATGGATCGAATGGCGGATGGACGTGACGGGAACAGGACTGTCGACCCCAAGCTGCTGGAACTCTTGGCCTGCCCGCTGACCAAGGGGCCGCTTGCCTGGGATCCGGAACGCGGCGAGCTTATCTCGCGGGTGGCAAAGCTTGCCTATCCGGTGCGGGACGGCATTCCGATCATGCTGCCATCGGAAGCGCGTGTCATCACCATAGATGATGCCATGCCACCGCCGCCGCGCCTGGGTGGAACACCCTGAGTGCTGCGGTTCAGAGCCGCTCCGTCGCGATCTTTCGCGCCTCTATTGAAAATTGCGCCCTTTGGGCATGACCTTCTCTGCCTTTCCCAATAGTTCCGTTTGCGCGATGCTGCCAGGCTGAGCCTCGTCTGCACTGTCCGCAGGCCTTGCCTGCTCAAGCAGCACCGACAGCCACGGCGTCAGATCCTCGACCTTCTCGGCGACGATATGGATGACGTCCGATTCCGATTGCAGCTTGCCGGTGACGCGGATGAGACGCGCGCCCATGACGATGGGGCGGAAGCGGTCAAAAGTCCTTTCCCAGAAAATGATGTTGGCGACCGCATTCTCGTCTTCCAGCGTCAGGAAAATCGCCTTGCCATTGCCCGGCCGCTGCCGCACCAGCACGAGGCCGGCGACCGAAACGCGCCGGCCGTCCCGCACCTGGCCGAGCCGCACATTGGGCGTGACGCCGGAACGATCCAGCCTTTGACGCAGGAAGGCGACCGGGTGCGCCTTCAGCGACAGGCCAAGCGAGCGGTAGTCGTGGACGACGTGCTCGCCGAGCGGCATTGTCGGGAGCCTTGTTGCAGGCTCCAGATCGCGCAAGCGGATCGCCGGCTGGTCGAACAGCGGCAGCTTTTCGGCGGCACTCTTGCCGTCGAGCGCGCGGACCGCCCATAGAGCGTCGCGACGGTTCAATCCAAGCGACCGGAAAGCGTCGGCCTGCGCCAGTTTTTCGATCTCGTCGACGTTGAGGCCCGAGCGCAGCCAGACGTCGGGTACGGATGCATAGCCGGCGCCGCGCCTCGACACAAACGCTTCCATGCGCTCCTTCGACAGGCCCTTGACCTGCCGAAAGCCGAGCCGGACGGCATGGCTGGTCCGGATGACGCCGCGCATCTGGGCATGGCGGTCAAGGATACGATCCGGATCGAAAGGCGATTTCTCCAAGGCGCAATCCCAGCCGGAAAAATTGACGTCGACCTCGCGGATCTCGACGCCGTGGTCATGCGCGTCGCGGACAAGCTGGGCCGGCTGGTAAAACCCCATCGGCTGGGAATTCAGGATCGCGGCGCAGAACACGTCGGGATAGAAGGTCTTGAACCAGCAGGAGGCATAGACCAGCAGGGCGAAGGAGGCGGCGTGGCTCTCGGGAAAGCCGTATTCGCCAAAACCCTCGATCTGCTTGAAGCAGCGCTCGGCGAAGTCTTTTTCGTAGCCCTTGGCGACCATGCCGTCGACCATTCTCTTGCGGTAATTGCCGATCGTGCCGGTGCGCTTGAATGTCGCCATGGCGCGGCGCAGTTCATCGGCTTCGCCCGGCCTAAAGCCGCCAGCAACGATGGCGATCTTCATCGCCTGCTCCTGGAACAGCGGCACGCCCAGCGTCCTGCCGAGTATTTTTTCCAGTTCCGGCTTGGGATATTCGGGTTTCTCCTTGCCTTGCCGGCGGCGCAGGTAAGGGTGGACCATGTCGCCCTGGATCGGGCCGGGCCGCACGATCGCCACCTCGATGACGAGGTCGTAAAAGCTTTTCGGCCGCAGCCGCGGCAGCATCGACATCTGCGCGCGCGATTCGATCTGGAAGACGCCGATCGTGTCGGCACGGCAGATCATGTCGTAGACATGCTTGTCCTCGGCAGGCAGAGTGGCCAGCACATAGGGCAGGCCGTACTCGTCCCGCGCCTGCGGATAATGATCCTGGAGCAGGGTGAAGGCGCGCTGCAGGCAGGTCAGCATGCCGAGCGCCAGCACGTCCACTTTAAGGATTTTCACCGCGTCGAGATCGTCCTTGTCCCACTCGACCATCTTGCGCTCGTCCATCGCCGTCTTGACGATGGGCACGATCTCGTCGAGCCGGTCCCGGGTGATGACAAAACCGCCGACATGCTGCGACAAATGACGGGGAAAGCCCATGATCTCGTTGGCGCATTCGATCACATGCCTTGTCGATGGATCGGTCTGATCGAGGCCGCCGGCCTTTGTCTCCTTTTCGCCGAGCTCCGAGGTCGACCAGCCCCAGATCGAACTGGACAGCGCGCCCCGGACGTCGTCCGACAGGCCCATCGCCTTGGCCACTTCGCGCATCGCCGAGCGGCCCCGGTAGCTGACGACGGCGGCGGCCAGCGCGGTGCGCTTGGTGCTGTATTTGGAATAGATGTACTGGATGACCTCCTCGCGCTTTTCATGCTCGAAATCGACGTCGATGTCGGGCGGCTCGTTTCTTTCCTCGGAAATGAAGCGTTCGAAAAGCGTTTCGATCTTGTCCGGGCCGACTTCGGTGATGCCAATGCAGAAGCAGATGATCGAGTTGGCGGCAGAGCCGCGCCCCTGGCAGAGAATGTTCTGGCTGCGGGCGAATTTGACGATGTCGTGGACAGTCAGGAAATAGCGCGCGTAGTTCAGACGCTCGATCAGAGCGAGCTCCTCCTCGATGCGCTGCGTCACAAAAGCGGGCACGCCCGAGGGGTAGCGGATGGCGGCTCCCTCCTTGGCCAGCCTTTCCAGTTCGGCCTGCGGCCCAAGACCCGATTCCGTCGGCTCGTCGGGATAGTTGTATTGCAGGTCACTGAGCGAGAAGGTCAGCTCGCCGGCAAAACGCAGCGTTTCCGCCAGCGCTTGCGGATGCCTGCGAAAAAGCCGTGCCATCTCCAGCGGCGGCTTTAAGTGACGCTCGGCATTGGCCGCCAGCTCCAGCCCCACCTCGGCGACGGGCACATTGAGGCGGATCGCCGTCAGCACGTCCTGCAGCGGGCGCCGTTCCGACGTATGGTAGAGAACATCGTTGGTCGCCATCAACGGGATGCCGGCCAGCTCCGCCATCGCCGCCGCCTGCTCGATACGGAAGCGGTCGTTGCCGCGGTAATCCGGCGAAACCGCAAGCCACAGGTTTTCACCGAAACGATCCTTGAGCCGGCTAAGGAGTGCGAGGCTGGTTTCCGCGTCCGCCGACACATCCGGCAGTATGGCGAGCGACAGGAGATCGCCCCATTCGAGAAGATCGCTCTGTTTGAGGAGCGTCGCCCCTTTTTCGTTCTCGTCACGCAGATTGGCCTGCGTCAGCATGCGGCAGAGATGACCCCAGCCCTTGCGATCCTGCGGGTAGGCGAGGATGTCCGGCGTGCGGTCGCAAAAAACCAGGCGGCAGCCGGGATGATAGGAAACACCCTCCACCTTGGCCTGCTGCCAGGCGCGCACCACGCCCGCCACCGTGTTGCGGTCGGCGAGACCGATCGCCGAAAACCCCAGGAATTTTGCCGCGACCACCAGCTCCTCCGGTTTCGAGGCACCGCGCAGAAACGAGAAGTTCGACTGGATGCCGAATTCGGCATAGGGGTTGGCCGTCAGCGCATTCATGCGAAGATCCCATGCATGAACCAGCGCGGCGGGACTTGAGAGGCGCCGTAAAGGCCCTGGCGATAGAGCCAGTAACGGCGGCCATCGGCATCCTCGATGCGGAAATAATCCCGGGTCGGGGCATCTTCTCGTCCCGCCGCCCCTCGCCACCATTCCGGCGCGATGCGCTCCGGCCCTTCGGCGCGCGCGACCCGATAGAGCGCGCGCCGCCAGCGGAAGTTCAAAGGCGGGCCTTCCGGCATTTCGGTGGCCGGCACCTCGATCGGCTCGGGCGAACGGAAAAGCCGGATCGGCCGTTCCGGCTGGAAGACGGTCGTGGGAGCGTCCTTCGCCTTGTCTGGCTGCTTCGGCGGCGAGCTTCTCTGCGGCGCCTCCGTGAAGGGAAGGGTGGCGACGGCGCGCTCCGGCAAATGGCTCTCGACGGCGACCGACTTCAAGACCGCGCCTTCGCCGAGCCGAGCGCGAATGCGGTCGGCAAAAAGCGCGATATCGGCACCGTCGTCGCTCGTCTTGCCGGCAAGGTCGGCCTGCTGCATGTCGAAGGCGGCGGCGGTCAGCACCGAAAGGCGCACGAGATCGAAGCCATAGCCGGCGTCGATATCCTGTTCGAGCGCGGCAAGCCTTTCGTGGAACAATTTCTGGATCAGCCGCGGCTCGCGCAGAGGCCGCGAGGTGCCGACGGCGATGCGGCTGACGCCGCCATCGACGCGGAAAAGCAGCAGCGCCAGCCGCCTTGCGCCCTCGCCGCGACGCTCGAGGTCGCTCTTCAAGGTGGTCGCCAGCATGCCGGTCAGCCGCTCGATGTCCTCGGTCAGCATGATCGGCTCGGCAAGGTGACGCTCGACCGAAAGCGGTGCCACCGGCAGGCGCGGCGACACGGCCTCCTCGAGGCGGCCAAGCGCCTGGTCGAGGCGCAAGAGCAGCGATGCGCCGAAGCGGCGGGCCAGCGGCGCGCGCGGTGCCGCCATGACGGCGCCCGCCGTGCGCAGGCCGACGCTTTCGAGGCTGGCGCGTACCTCCGGGTCGATGCGCAGCGCCGCCAGCGGCAAGGGCGCGAGAAGCGCTTCCTCCTCACCATCGGGCACGATGCGGTCGCCAGCAAACCGCGCCGCCGCCCAGGCAGCACCAGGCGTGGCGGCAAGCCCGGCGCGGACATCGAAGCCCTGATGGAAAAAACGCGACAGGATATCGTCCAGCATCGAGCGTTCGCCGCCGAAAAGATGGGTGCAGCCGGTGACGTCGAGATAGAGGCCGTCGGTCCCGTCAAGCGCCACCAGCGGGGTATAGCGGTCGCACCAGTCGGCGAGGCCTTCGAGCAGGCGCCGGTCGGCCTCCGGATCGGCCTCCACGATGTCGATCGAGGGATGCATGGCGCGTGCGTCGGCTATGCCCATGCCGCGCTTCAGATTAAGCGCCTCGGCCCGCTCGTCGAGGGCGGCGATGCGCTGGGCGTTCCGGTCGCGGTGACTGATCACCAGCGGCAGGTGATCCGACGGCCGGGAACGCCAGGACCGCCCCAGACGCTGCCGCAGGATCCTCTCGGCGGCGAGATGCGGAAACCACAGGGATAGGATTCTTTGGCCGTTCTGGGGCCCATTCCTGAGACCTTCCTTGCTCGCCCCGTCTTTCTTCGAATATGCGTTCATCGGGGTTCCACTCCAGTGTGAATTTTCCGGACAAGGCCGTGCAGCTCTTGCCGATGGCGACGGTGAAGGCGGGCCGGCCGATCGAGCCGGCGAGCGGCCCGGCAAGCGTCTTACGCGTTGCCGCCGGTGCCGCCGACAGGATGAGGCGGACGGGCGCTGCCGTCGGTTCGGGCTCGCCGGCCTGGCGCAGCAGGAACAGCGGCCGGCCCGCACTCTGCGCGCGGGCGTGCAGCCGCCGCGTCGCGGTGAGGTCAAGCCGCTGCGGGCTGCCGCGGATTTCGAGGATGACGGCGGCCAGCGCCGTCATCCGGGCAGCCTCCTCGGCGATCCACAGCGCATCGAGCAGCCTTGGCGCCTCGGAAAACAGCAATTGCTCCGGCTCGATGCCGAAGAAGGCGTGAAGCCCCCTGGCATAGGGAAAGCCGGCCTCGCGGAAAACCTCGGATGTGCCGATCCACAGCACCGGCAATCGCGGCCCCTGGCTGAGGATCAGGCTGACGAGCGACAAGGCAAAACCGGCAACGGCCCCGGCATCGCGGGTCGCGGCGCCATGAAACTCGCTCACCGCCGCCTTCGGCAGGCCGCCGCTCAGCGCAGCATCGAGGCGCTCGGCGCCGGTGCGCAAAAACGCATCGGGCGGCGCCACGGCGAGGCCGCGCCGGACAATGGTCAGATTCCGAGCGGGTGTCGGATGCCGAGAGGGTGTCAGACTCTGACGAGGGACATCCGCGTCAAACGACGAACTGGCCGGCGCCTCCAGGCGCTCGGGCAAGGTCCCTTCGATCTTCGCGATCTGGCGGCGCAGGGCAAAAACAGTCTCCCGCGCCACGGCGCTTGTCGCCATGACGGTCAGCTTCCACTCACAATTGTTCCTGTTATGTTCCATATAGATTCCAGAGGGAGGATGAAGAGTCAAGCGGAGTCATGGGGAATTTATTCCTGCCCGATTTTAGCGGGCCGTTCACGAAACAGGAACTGCCCGTGAGTTATCGACCCGGCCGCTTCCGGGCCATCCCTAAAACCAGCCAGACGATCATGACGCCTATGATGGCGCCGACAAGCATCCGAAGCAGGCTGACCAACTCGGAATTCCTGCCGAGATAACTGGTCAAGACCACCAGCACCAAAAGAAGCAGTGCGCCAAACACTCCACAAATTGCAGCGCTTCTGACGAATTGGTTGCTGAATGGCATTTGAACACTCGACTCTGACAGAACGATGGAGGTTCGGCTTCGGGTATGGCGGCGTCCATCATCTCGCAAAGGCCATCCCTAGACCAGAGCGGATGACAGATTGCGCCCTTGAATCTGCCGCGTCATTTGCCGAGTCCGGCCTGAAAGCCTATATGCCGGGATCAAAGGACAAAGCATGGCTCGCATCTACCAAACACGCATCTGGCACGACCAGCTTTCGCCAACGATGGAGGAAATCGAGCTCCTGGCGCTGGAGGCCTATGCCCATCTGCCGGAGGACTTTCGCAAGTTGACCGGCGAGATCGTCATTCAGATCGCCGAATTCCCGACCGACGAGATCATGGACGACCTTTCGCTGGAAACGCCCTTCGACCTGCTCGGCCTGTTCGAGGGGCGCGGCATCGCCGAGCGCTGGAATCCGCAGACCGGCGAGGGGCCGAACCGCATCACCCTCTATCGTCGCGCCATCCTCGACTACTGGGCCGAGAACGAGGAAACGCTGGGCGACATCGTCACCCATGTGCTGATCCACGAGATCGGCCACCATTTCGGCCTGTCGGACGACGATATGGAGAAGATTGAAGAGGCAGCAGAGTGAGCGACCCCGCTCCTCGTCATCCTGGGGCGGAGCAAGGAGCGAAGCGACGCGGCGCAGACCCCAGGCGCCGCCAGCCACGGCGAGGCCTTGGCGCGGCCGCGACGCACCTGCTGGATGTGGGCCGTCGCGCCCACCACCAGCGCCTGCCGC
>NZ_JAMYME010000054.1:0-36277 GCF_040318345.1 Mesorhizobium sp. M1169
CTCCGCTAAACACGGGGGCTGCGCGGCGGACACGCCGACGTCACCGCGATGCCACGCCATTTTGCAGAACTTGACGCACACAACTATAAGCGAGGCCGGCGGCTACCGCTTGTGCCCGCTTGGCACCCGACAGGTTGCGGTAGAAGACGTGCGGTTCGAACAGGATGACCGGCCGGCCAACGGCGTCGAAGCCGTGCCCGCTGGTCTCGACATCGAGGAACGCGTGCATCTCGTCCTCGCCGACGCCGATCCGGGCACCGAGTTTCGGCAAGTCTATATCATCGAGGCGCCTGGCGGCGCCCCTGAACGTCATGTCCATGGGCAGTCCTTTCCGCCCTCGCGGGCAAGGTTTTGAGGTTGAAAAAGCAGATGCGCGGCGGCAAAGCAGAATTTGGCGGCAGCCCGCGCCGATGTGGCAAGGAAGGTTGATGTTTTCGACCCGCCGTGTGAAATGGCCGCGGGATGGTGCACATGTCTGATGATGAACAAACCGCTGCGGCACGCTGGTCGGTGAAGTCCGAGCTCCGCGCCGTCGCTCGCGACAAGCCGTTGCTCGCGGTGCTGGCGGCGATCCTCTGTCTCTATTGTGCGTTTATCGCCGGACCGATCGTCTATGCGGTGCTGGCCATCAACGGCATTGCGGATTTCTTCAAATGAAGCCGGTTCCGGCGATATCGCTGCGGTCCGGCGCGCTGCGTTTTCGGCCCCGAAATTGCTTGGCCTGGATGAAATTGCCTAGCCGGGATGAAACTGTTCCCGTCTATCGTTCGTAGCTTTAGCGGGAGGACACGTGACGATAAGAATCAGGCTTCCGGGCGGCACCTTGAAGATCAAGAAAAGGAGCGAGCTGCGGCGCCGCGAGCAGAACCGCGAGGTGCCGGTTTGGCAGGTCGGCAATTACTTCGTCATCTGGTGGCCGAGCGGCGTGTCCGATCGCCCATCCTCGCCCAGAAAATCCTCGCCCAGGAAATAGCCCGCGCACCCGACGATCCCGACTGGGCATTGACGCTTCCATGCAGGATCAGGAACCGCCGCGCGCGCCCAAACCTCAAGACCGCTCGACTAGTCCCAGAAAAAGTCGGCGGGCAGGCATTGACTCTTCCGCAGCGGAAGGCGATGCTGCATTGCACAATTTGGGGGCGGCGGAAGCGATGGCAGTGCGTATCAGGATGCCGGGCGGCACGCTGAAGGTGAAGGTGTACCGCGAATTGCGCGACCGCGAACGCTCCCGCCGCATACCCGTCGTCAAGATCGGCCGGATCTATTTTACCTGGTGGTCGAACCGCCAGCGCTTGGTTGACGATCAGTCGCCAGGATGACGCATGAATTTTTTCGGCTGCCGTGCGCCTGGGAAAGCCCGCCCCGACCTCCGCCGGCCAGTTTGCAAAATAAGTTGATGAGGCTGCTGTTGACTCTCCCGTAACGGAAGGTCTCTACTTACCGCATTGCACGAAAATTGCTGCGTTGCACAACGGGAGTTGGACCGATGGCAGTGCGTATCAGGTTGCCTGGCGGCACTCTGAAGATGAAGACCTATCGTGAGTTGCGGGCCAGGGAACGAGACCGCCGCGTGCCTGTGATGAAGATGGGCTCGCTGTATTTTGTCTGGTGGTCGAAAAGCCAGGACCCGCACCAGAAGCCGCAGGACAGCAGACGGTAGCGGCTCCGCCGGCGCGTCGCGGCTATAAAACCTGACGGCTCCGAATTCATGCTTCTCGGTCCCCAGGATTTCTGATCGAAATGCTGTACCATTGTTAATGCGATTTCAAAGTACTGACGATCGCTGCTGGCTTCCGAGCTTGCAAACCAGCGCCGCTTGCCGCAAACAGGCAATAAGAACGGAGGGCGAGTATATGTATATCGGCAGTGACGCTGGCGAGACTCAGGCGGCGGCTTTCGCTAAGCTTGGCTCAAAGAGTGGCAATTAGTGAGCATTCAATCCCGCGCGCATTCGTTCCTCCGCAGCACGCCGCTTCGCTTCTACTACCATCTGTTGAAGGCACGCATCGGCGGCGCGCCTCAATCCGATGAAAGCGTCATTCTCTCCCGTCTGGCGGTCAATTGCCCCCGCACTTTTGTCGAGTTCGGGTTTCATCCGACCGAATACAACTGCATCCGTCTGACAGGCTTCAATGGGCTGCTGGTGGATGGCGACCACACGACGGTTCGCCTGGCTAAAGCCGTCCTCCCGAAGCGCATCGAGGCGCGCCAAAGCTTCATCACGCTCGACAACATCAAGAGCCTTGGCACTCATTTTCCGAAGCTCGGAGTGCTTTCTGTCGACGTCGACGGCAATGACTACTGGTTTCTTAACGAGTTGCTGCCGGCTCGGCCTTCAGTTGTCGTCGTCGAGTACAATGCCAGCTTTGGGCTCAACCCCGTCACCGTGCCATACGATCCGTCGTTCGATAGGGCGGCAAAGCACGAAAGCGGTTGGTATCACGGCGCCTCGATCACGGCTCTGACGCAGCTCTGCAATAACCACGGCTACAAACTCGTCGCTGTCTCGGCGGCTGGCGGCAACCTGTTCTTCTTGCCGCAGACTGTGGCCTTGCCCGGACTGGAGCCTGCGGAGGCGTACCGCGAGAGTGCACTTCGCAACGGCTGGTCAGGAACCACGGCGAAAGAGCAATGGGAGCGAATCGAGCACATGCCCTTCGTGACTGTGAGCTAACCGTGTGATGAGCATTAACCCAAAGGCATCATTTCATTACCCGGTCAGGCCGCACTAGGGCGTCAGCAGGGACATCGGTTCGCACTATGGAACCGGCGGAGATAATCGCCCGATCGCCGATCGTGACACCCTTCATGATCATGGCACTGTTCCCAATCCAGACATCGTCTCCAATCACGATCGGAGCGGAGCGGATGCCAGGGTCGACTCTAGGATGGCCCCGCTTGAAGATGGCTTGCATCTGCGCGAAGCGCTTCTTCGGGTCCATAGGATGCGAGTTGGTGTCGTGGATCGCCACACCCCATGAGACGTGTACCCGCTTTCCGATCTTGATCCCCACCGGGTCTGACGACCAAATCGTCGAGCTTGGGCCAAGATAGAACCAATCATCAATCTTGATCCGACCCTCGTGGGCAAAGACCTGCAAATGTCCATCCAAATGGCTGTCCGCGCCGATTGAGACGCGAGACCGGTCGCCGTGGATATTGAAGATCTCTCCCCCGGCGCCGAACTTCGTGCGCGGCCCGATGACGGCATTCTCCCTAGCGGCGCCCGTGGCGATCCACGACCAAAAGCGGCGGCGAAGAGTGAGAACGGTGGAGAAGACGCGCATTCGCGAACATCTGCCACACAGGACCATTCCAGTCTAGGCTCCGAAGAAGCCCCGGCGCGACAGACGACGGAGTTCCTCAGCGTCGAAAGTTCCGTGACGCAGACTGCCCGCAGCATTCGGATGGAGCTCATCGCCCATGTAAAGCAACGAGGTCAGGTAGCCGATGCCACTCTCACCACCCACGTCGATTAACGGTATGGACAGCAGCTTCGCCACTTCGCACTCGGCTTTGAAGAACTGGTCCATGGTGTTGGCCTGGCCATTGACCCGACCTATCCGGTGCGTCGCGTGTCCAGGGCCGCCGCTGTAGGTGCCAATCATGACGATCTTGGCGTTCGGCGCACGCGCTCGGATGGCGGCGCAGGCCGCCCACAGCGAACCATAGTGAGTGGCGTAGGTCGTGTCGCCGAGAGCACCCAGGGGCGTCTCCTGCGCGCCAAAGGCGTTCGGGCCCGGCTCCAAGATTACCAGCTCCGCGTCGACTGGAATGTTGGCGATCGCATTGGACATTCCGTAGCTCGGATAGGCGGTGGTGCTCAGCCCCAAGGCCGAGCCACTGACGGCTAGATTGGTAGGAACGTCCGGCATTCGCGGCGGAAGCGGCGGCACTGTCGGATGCCTGGCCGGCGCTGGCTGCGGCAGCATCCTTCAAGGCCTGGGTTTCATCGCGCAGCGCTTCGACCTCTTCGACCACATCGGCGATGTCGGGCGGAACGGATGCGGCGATGGTGATGGCATCGGCGCCGATGGCCGGCTCGTCGGCCGTGAACTCGAACACGCGGTCGGCGTTGACCGACCCGACCTGGGTGTGAACGGTCGTGCCCTTCTGCAGGGTGCGCGTAGAACGGGCGTCGGCGGCGCGGAACCAGTCGCCTTCGCTCGCCGTGTAGATGCCGTTCTGCGTCGGGTCGGCCTGGTCCTTGACCAGCACGCGGTCGCCGATTTCGGCCGGCACGCCGTCGATGGCCTGCAGGCCGTGCAGGAGGATGTCGGCCGTGGTTGCGAGGCGCACGGGTTCGCGTTCGCCGGTCAGGAGACGAACGGCGGCAGTTGCAGGTCGGGACATGAGGGCTTGCTCCATAAAAAAAGCCCCGCATAAGCGAGGCTGGAAGGGGGTTCGGTGCTGTCGGTGGGAGACTTAAGCTACGCGGCCGGACACCGCGCTATCCGGCGCAGCCGGCGATTTACATTTTCCGGACGGAGAGCGGCAACGCGGTCGAGACTACAGCAGCCCGCCAATGAGCCTTCTTGTGCCCCTCATGGCCACCAGCCCGCAGGCCATGCCGGCGCAGTCGGCGACCCAGTCGAGGATATCCATATCGCGCGCGATCAGCTGCGCGCCCTGAAGCAGCTCGATCGCCGCGCCGGTGATGGCGAGGAGCACGACCAGCCTCGTCTTGTGTTCCGGCCAGCCGAGGCTTCCGAGCGCCGCCAGCACAGCGAACGCCGCGGCGTGGTTGAGCTTGTCATGGTGGAAGGTGAAGCCCATGTCCAACTCCTGCAGGAAGCGCACCGGCGAAAGCGCGAGCAGGAGGACGCCGGCCAAGGTAAGCAGAAAAGCGATCCTTGCCATGGTCGGAAAAGTGTCTGTGCGCAACAGGTCAATCCTTCATCTGAAACAGGAGGCGATCCAGGAGGCACCGCCAAACTGACCGCTCGGCGGTTAGCAGGCCATAAGCCAGGATCGTGACCACAATCAGACCGACGGCACGTTGCGTGCCTGGTCGCCATTTCCGGCGTGCGCACTCACCAGTGATTGCGCCAGTGCTGATCCGGTCGAACCGAGTGCCGGGCTTGCATCCGCGACGAGCCACGGAGCACGCCAGTACATCACTTCGGGAGCAACGAAAGCACGTTCTCGTCAAGGAACTGACGGCGCTTGCCGACAAGCGGCAGCCGATCACTCTCGAAGTTCCGGCAACACCCTTTCGTCGAGAAATTTGAGACGACTATCCAACATTTCGGCGTTGGCTGGGCTAGGCGGCACGTTGACCGGGATTAGATCTGCCACCGAGTCCCCCGTCGCGCAGCTTCGACCCACTCTTCCATGGCGCCGATATATCCATCCAGCGCCTCGTATGGAGTCTTGGCGTCTACCGCCGGCAGATATGTCGGGGGCACATCGCCGACGATTACCCATATCCATGGGTCAACTTCCGGCCTGCCCGGAACAATCTCGAAGAGAAAAATATAGGTTATGCCGTCGGCCCCGTATCCAAGGTATTCCCCCTTGATGTCTGAAACCCAATCATAGAAATCAAGATATTTTCAGGGCTTCCAGACGTGCAGCATCAAGCTCTTCATCGCCTGTGCTTTTGTCAGTCGACGGCAAGCGGGTGACGCTGGTCAAGTCGGGTTTGACGTCGCTATAATTTCTCTCGACCACTTGTGTTCCCTTTCATTTCTTGCTTGAGCCATCTTCTTCTTGCCCAGCGAGCATAGTCTCCTGCATCGCCATGGTGTTTAATATGATCTGCTCTCGCACGATGCGTGATGTTTGAGAGGTGATCTGCCCCCCGTCGGCCAGCGCTTTCTCGTGAGACACATCCATATTCCGGCCCGTGGGCTGATTGGTCCTTGCCAGAACGCTCCGTGCGAAGTGACGCCCCGGTTTCTTGCACCGCTGTCGGCTCCGCCGCTCAGCGTCGCAATCACCCATGTCAACCGTTACAATTGGAAGTCGAAACTAACTCCGCTCCGATTCTGGGTGTTCGTCGAGGGTTTTGCCTCGCCTCCATGGCGAGGTTTTTGTCTCGCGCCAAGCATACCAGCCGTAAGGTAAATCAGCCAAACTGCATAATAGTCTTGTCTTTTTCAACCATATTTTTCAGGCTTATGATCATAATATCGCTTTCATCGAAATCTTCCGATTCATCCGCGTGAAACTGCCATGATCCGTCATCATCATCATGCACGACGCGAGCAACCCACCTACCATTGCGTATAGCTTTCCTGTTTACAAAAACAGCTACGTTCTGGGGGTCTTCAAACTTCCATTTAGTCATCACAGCGCCTATTTGTTCCACTTTCTCTGTTTCGAATTCTTGCAACCATCCTTGCATTGGTGTAACTATTCGATCCGGGAGTCTTTGTCGGATCAACTGGAATAAGCGGATCGATGTGATCAAACTGTGATTCGTTGGCGGAGGAGTAACGCCTTTTTTTACTTTCACCGGGTCAAAGCAGAGTAAACTCCGCTACCATTCAGAATGTGTTTAGGTGATTTTGTCGCGCTTCCATGGCGAAGACTTTGTATCGCGCCACGCACGCCAGCCTAACGGCAAATCCGCCAACTGTGCAACAGTTCCATCAAGCTCGACCACCTCGACCAAGGCCACTAAAATTAGGTCATCTTGATCAACTTCAGCTTCATTTCCGTAGAATTGCCACGACTCATTATCGTCGCCGTCATCATCATGTGACACATACGCAATCCAGCCGCCCCCCCTAAATATCTTCCGAGTCGAAATAACGGCTGTGTTTTTTGGGTTTTCGAACTTCCATTCGGTCATATGTCACCTATTTGTTCGATTTTTCTATATTCTCAAACCCAGCCGTAAGACGAAGATTTTTATAGCTATTTGATCCTGACGATTTTGTCTTGTCAGCGGGATTAACCGGATCTATGTGATCGATATGAGCTTCGTTTTTTGGAGGAGTTACGCCTCTTGTGCTTTTCTTTGCTGGAATTGTTTCTATACCACTCTTATCCGATCTCAAAATTCCATCATTCACCCTTTTATTTTCCTCGAAAATAGCTATCCTCTGCTTCTTTGTTGGATCCTTGCCGGACGCAACGTTGGGAGGATCTTCCAAATGCGTATAGGGCCTCCTTATTTCTCGGGCCTTGCCGGTCGAGATCGGAATCTCTTGTGCATTGACAGAAACCGGGGGAGCCCCACTATCCAGTACGATATCAGGTTTAGCATTCGCAGAACGCCCGGCAAGCCTTGCCAACACCTGGCTGCCAACTGCACTGAGCCCTTCGGCAAGGACATTGCCGCCCGCCCCCCAAAGCGCGCCGTTGGCAATTCCCCAGGGGACGCTCTGTCCTGTGTTGAAGGCGTATGCCCCGCCATAAGTGCCACCCGCCACACCCCCGACGCCAGTTCGGGCAGCAAGACCGATCAAGCCGTTCTCTGCCGCCGCGCCAACGCTTGCCCGGCCCAGCAAACCGAACAAACTCTCCGCCAGGCCATATCCGCTTAAGCCGGTGCCGAGGGCTTCCGCCGCCCAACCGGCCGAACCGGCCCGGTCCTCGGCGTCCTCGGTCTTGGCCTGTTCATCTTCGAGGAGGTTCTGGTAGTTTCCTCCGGACCAAGCGGAGTCCAGCCCGGCGGAGATCGCATCCGCACCGCCGGCGGCCGCGCCCTTAGCCGTGAGGCGGCCGACATCCGAGAACGCCAAGCCGAATTGCTGTAGCCACGGCATGGTGCTGTACTGGGCTTGGGCCGGATGTTCCCCGATCCACGCCAGCCCGTTCTTGAGCACTGCAACCTGGGCTTCCAACGACTCTGGCGCGACGTTCGGATCTTGGGCGGCCTTGGCTCGCCACTGGGCTTCCGCCGCCACAGAAATCTGTTGGGTTGTCGCCTTGCGGGCATCAGGATCGCGAACCGCCAGGACGATCGAACTCAACTTGGCAAGGCGCTTTTCGAACGGCACGCCTTGGTCGATGTATTTCGCCGCCTGCTGGCCAGCTACAGCCCAGGGCATTGGCAGTATTCGGTCGAAGCCCAACTCCTGCTGAGCAGCGACGGCCCAGGTGACGGCAGCCTTATAATCCTCAGGAGCTGTGATCTTATCCCAGTCCGGAGCATGGTTCGGGAACAGTTGGCCGACGTAACCGGCGGGATCGGCGCGCCTGGCACCCAGCACCAATTGCGCGGCGCCGGCCCTTATCTCATATTGCTCCCGCTCTTCCGGCGAGCCGTAGGGGCCGGGTTCAAAATCCCGAATCTGGGCGTGTATCGCCTGGTTCGGGACGGGTCGCATGTCGAAAACCGCGCGGCCGATATCAGCCGTTATGTCGAAGGCTTGGAGACGCTTGCCGCCATCTTCGGCGCCGTACACGGCAGTGAAGTCTTCGGCACCCGGTGTCTTGCCAGAATAGCTGCCGGTATTGGCAATGGCAGCCGGCGCGTTCTGCAAGGCGATGTCGATGTTCGTGCGCGCATCGACCAGGCTTGCCACAGTCGCTACCTGCGCCTTCTGGCCGAGATCCTGAACCGTGTCCGGCGACAAGTCGGCAATCCAGGGTCCTGCGGCAGCCCAAGCCGTATTTCCGACGGGCCCCACGGAACCCGTGCGGATAGGTGTTTCGTCGGACGGAAGGCCACCTACGGGCGCTTCGCGCGTCGCCAGCACGCTGGACCCACTCGCCCGAGGTCCGCCCACAGCTTCGATGGTATCGTCCTTAGTCCTGCCGTCCGTTGAGACCGGCCCAGTCCCCAGCACCTCCGCAGCGCGCTTCGGGTCCTTGGCGATCATTGCCTGGGCGAGCGCCTTTGCCGTGTTGCTGCGCCAGGCGGCCTCGGCGGCCTGCCGGGCCACCGGGTTGCCCATCTTGCCGATCAGCTCGAGCCCGCTCTGCCGGATCGCCTCGAATGTTCCTGTGTCGTCCGGGTCGCCCTGCGCGATGGCGCTTGTGTAGCCGTCCTCGACCTTGCTCCACTCGGCCTGCTCATAGTTCTGGCGCCGCGCATGCTGCTGCGCGGCCATGCGCGCCGAGCCGGCCAGCCGCAATGCCTGCTTTTGGGCGAGGAAATTGGCGCGTTCGCCCTCCGGCACTTTCGCTACGGTGTCGTCGAAGATCTGGTCGAACAGGCCGGGCTTGACGACGCCGTCGCTGCGCGGATCGAGCTGGCCATACATGAAGTCGTGCAGGCCGCTGCCGTCGGCCGGCGCGGTCTGCACCGCCACGGCCTCGGCGTGGGCGATGCGTGCGTTCAGCTCGCGGCCGATAATGTCGGCGTCGAACGCGTCCTGCTGCTGCTTCTGTTGCTTGAAGCGCTCGGCAATCGCCGAGAGCTCGTCGCCAAAGCCTTGCATGGCGGCGCCCACCGGCGAGCCGTCGGGATAGGAGGCCACAGTGCCGGTATCGAGGCGGCGCTGGGCAAGCTGGAGCGGGATGGTGGCCATCAGTAGAGGCCTCCACCCGGCGCCGGCGGGAAGGCGCTTCCGCCGAACGTCACCGCCTTGGCCGGGTCGTAGATGCCGGAGATGCCGGACACGAGATTGCTGCCGGCCTTGAAAATCGAGGCGCCCACCGCCTGCCTGCCGGAAAAGCGCGCGATCGCCGCCTGCGTGGCGAGACCGTTCTGGCGCAGCTGCGAGCCGTACTGGATCGCCTTGAGGTCGAGCTGGCCCTGCCTTGCATTGGCCGCCATCACCTCGGTCGGCGAACCAGAAATAGCGACGCCCGAAGCGCCGGCCTGGGCACGCGCCTGCGCCTGCAGCAGATCCTGCTTGTGGCGCTCCTGGCCCTGCTCGAAGGCCGAGCTTTGGGCGTCGGCCCGCGCCTGCTGTTCATAGGCTTTGGCCTGGTACTCGGCCATCTGCTTGGACTGCTGGCCTTCCGCCAGCGCGCCGCCGACCGAAAGCGCCGTACCGATAAGAGCTAGTGTGCACATGGTCAGCCTCGTTCGCTGGCGGGAATGAATTTGCTTTTGATGCCGTCGACCGGCGCACCGATCGAAGGCCGCCGGTCGAGCACGCCGCCCGGGCTGAGGAAGGACAAAAGCAGCCGGTCGACCTGGATCGCCGGGCGGCTGAGACGCGATGGCGCGGCGGCGCGCGGGCCGGCCATGGCAGTGCGCCGGATGGTGGTCAGGTTGACTCTGACCCCGGCAGCGCCGTCGGCATTGAACAGGCCGTTGGCAGCGATGATGGCGCGGCTCAAGGCATCGGCCGCGAACAGCTCCTGGCGCAGCTGTTCGATCAGCCAGTGGATCGTGCGCCAGCGCTCGCCGAGCGCCTCGGCGTTTGTCCTGACCTCGTCGCCCGGCGCGGGCGTGGCGGCGACGGCTTCGGCGGGGGGTTCGTCCAGGGGGGCGCCAATGCGGCGCTCGTCCGCGTCCTCGATGGTTTTCTCGATCAGCGCGATTTCAGCGTTGCAGTCGTCCAATGCGGCACGCGCCGCCGTCAAATTGCCGGCGCCGAAGATCGCGTCAAACTTTTCCGTTTCCAGCTCGCCCTTGCGGGCGATCGCATCGTTGAGGTCGGTGTCGAGCAAGGCGCGGATGGCAGCGAAATCGGCAGCCGTCCGCGCCCTGCCGAGTTGCTCGGCATGGGTTGGGGTCACTGGTGGGTTCCTTGGTTGGGGAAGCGATGGAAGACGGAGCGGGTGATCTCCCCCCTCGAGGGGGAGATGGCCGGTAGGCCAGAGGGGGTCGTCTCGCGTGGAGCGCCGGCGTTCTTCCCCCGCGATGGAGGCGATAGGAGGCCGCGTCAGGACGAACCGACCCCCTCTGTCGCCTTCGGCGACATCTCCCTCGAGGGGGGAGATCAGCAGTTTCTAAGGCTCGGCGTCGAACACCGGTGTCATCGCCCTGATCGTGCAGGGCGTTGGATTGACGTGGCGGATCTTCACCCGCCCCTGCCCTTCCCAGCTATCGTCGATCGGCACCTCGACATTGCCGGTGAACAATTTCGCCATGCCGTCGGGTGCAACCACGGACGGGATGCGAACCTGCTCCCAGCGGCCGCGGATGAACGACTGGACCTGAAGCCCGGTTGTGTCGGTTTCCAGCAGCGAAAGAATGAGCTTGGCCACCTTCTTGCGCCGCCCGACGATCGATCCGTCGCGGCCGCCGACATCGAGCTCCAGCGTGTTGGCTTCGGACTGGTAGCCGAGCCCGACCTGCCATTTGGCTGCCTTAGCCCCACCGGGCAGCGAGACCGCGCCAGCGGCCACAGCAAGGCCCTTGTAGACCTTGCCATCGGCCAGGACGTCGGCTGTTTCGCCGTTGAGATGATCAAGCCCTGAGACCGTGCCCACAGCGACGCCCGAATAGGTCAGGCCGCAGTCGACTTCGAATGCATCACCGATCCCGCCATACTCGAACGGCGCGGTCTTTATTTCGATATAGCGCCTGGTCACGCCGCCGATCGTGCGCTTGACGATCAGCCAGAGATCGTCGTTGCCGTCCTGGCCGGGCGTCACCACGGCGCTTTCGACAACGGCCCAGTTCGATCCTGAGAAGCTTCCGGCGATCTGGTGGATGTGCATGCCGCGAACGTCCTGCGACGGCTGGTGCGTGTAGCCGCCGAGTTCGCCATCCCCGAGCGGGAACCAGAGCAGCGGATCGGGGTCGGTCTGGAAGGCGAGTTCGACGACGCCTTTCTTGGGAATGTGCTCCGATATCTGACCGACATCGTCGGACGTGAAGCGGCCGGTGGCGTTTTGCGTCAGCTCGGCGATCGATTTGCGGGAGCGGGTGACATAGAGGAACGACTGCCCCGCATCGACGGGACGCAGCGGGGCACAACCGAAAGTCCGGGACCGGCGGTTCTTGAACGAGGACGGCGTCAGCGCCTCGTCGATGCCGGAACCCGACAGCGCCCTCACCCCGCCAAGCGTTCCGATGATCAGCGCACCGTCCGATTCCGCCACCCACGTAATGTCATTGGCCTGGCCGCCACCTGCCTGCACGAATTCCAGCGCGTCGGTGTCTTTCTCACCGGTGGCGAAGTTGTCGAAATCGCCGGTTTGCGAGGCATAGACCGAGAATTTTCGGCTGAACGCCAGACGCTCCTCGTAAAGCGAACCGCTCTGGACATACTTGCCGGGCACGAACGTGCCGAGACGCCAGCGAATGATCGGGCTGAGATCGGGCAGAGCATGCCCGTACAACTGGACCGTGACCACCGTCGTGCTGGTCCGGGCAACGACCTTGGCCCAGCGCCAGAAGCCATCCGCGCCAAGCAGACGAATGGCGCGGCCGATATCGCTGGTCTGGAAGCCGATGCCGTCGTTGATGCCGACGATCGAGGAGGCCGAGAGATCGAACGGCGTTTGCGACGGCGCGTATTCGTGCAGGGCCAGTTCGGCGATAGCGGTTCCATCGCTGCCGCCACCTGAAAACAGTAGCTGATAATATTCGTAGGCAACCGTGTTGTTGAAGCCGTCGAAGAAACGGGTTTCCGACTTGGACCAGCCGGTCTCTCCGTCCCGGCTGTCGAGCGTCGTCCAGTCGGTGCCGTTGTGCGAGGCCTGGAATTGCCACTGGGTCGGCGATGCAGTGTCTGAGTGATCATTCGTGGCGGTAATCCAGTAGGCGTCGACCGTCTTGGCCCCGCCGCCGCCGAACTGGTAGCGCAGATACCCGCTCGGAAAGCCCGCTATGTTCTCCCCCTTCTGCTTGTCGCCATCGAACACCTGCCACACGTCGGATGAGC
Source organism: Mesorhizobium sp. M1169 (assembly GCF_040318345.1). NCBI lineage: Bacteria > Pseudomonadati > Pseudomonadota > Alphaproteobacteria > Hyphomicrobiales > Phyllobacteriaceae > Mesorhizobium > Mesorhizobium sp. M1169. Next base: position 12,687 of record NZ_JAMYME010000054.1, read on the forward strand.
CGTTGCTGTTGCTGACCGTGCCGCTTGGCAGCGTATTCGCGACCATGACCGGCATGGCGTTGCCGGTTGCGGCCGGCGTTAGCGTCGTGGCCGTGGTGTTGATCTTGTCGTATGGGCCGTCGAGAAAGACGAAATCGGCGAGCGTCCAGGTCGTGTGCGCAGTGCGCGTCAGCACTTTGACCGGATGATCCTTGTGGGTGATCCACATCTGGTCTGCCGACTGGACGAATTGCAGGTCGAACAGATCGGCCTCGGGATAAGGCGAAACGACTTCGACCGTGCCGACACGCGCGCCATAGGCATAGACGCGGATGTAGAGATCGCCGAATTCGAGCGCATAGGCCTGATCGGCCGAGAAGATGAACGGGATCAGCCGTGTCGCCTTTGATGAGTCCCTCACCTCCGCGCAAAAATAGGTGCCGCCACGCTTCCTGATACCGCCATGCGGCAGCGTGACGAAATTCATGCATTTGGACAGCGCCGCCCGGTAAAGATCGAGCGAGGCGCGAGCATGCAAGCGGGGAGAAATCTCGCCGCGGATGAAAGCATCTTGGACCGGATAGAGCGTGGTCATCGGCCGACGCCCCGGCTGTCGCCGCGCTGGAAAGCCCAGGACGTCGTTGAAAATCTGCCGCCGCGCTGGATGGCATTGGCTGAATAGGCGGCGTCCAGCGCCCTGTCATAGGCGCTGCGGGCGACGTCGATCATGCTGGCCTTGTGGGTCAACGGATGGGCGATCTTGATGGCGAGCGCCGCCACCAGCACTTCGCTGAACAGCGCGTCCCAGTCGTTGGGATCGGTCAGATTGGCGACATAGCGGATGACGCGCGGTCCGGCCTGATCCGAATAGATCAGCCCGGCCTCCTGCCGCCATGAGAGCGGCACGCCATCCGGCTCGCCATTATGGGTCAGCGGCAAGGGCCGCAGGCAATCGGCGGGAAGCTCATAGGCGAAGTTCAGCGTGCCAGCGCCGCCGCAGGTGTCGAAGCCGGCGACCGAGGCCGCCAGGATGGCGAAGACAAAGGCATGCTTGGTCAATTCGGCCTCGCGGGTCAGGTCAAAATGCAGATTGAGCAGGCGCGCCGCCTTGGCGTCCTGGTCGAGGCTGTCGATCGGCGCCTCGTCGAGCACGGCGAGCGCCATGTTGGCGATGTCGAGCGGGGTGATGGCCATGGCTCAGCCCTCTGTCTGTATGGTTGGTCGGAGAAAACGGGGCATGGTGCCTCCACGGCAAAAAGCCGCTTCGAAGCGGCTGGGGATTTTTTGTGATTTTGGCTTGGGCGGAACGTTGCACGTCTCGTGCACGGGGGCCGTCACGACGCCACCCGCCCGTCATGAAACGGCGTGGCAGACGCTTCGTCAGCCGTCTTTTTCCCATTCGAGCAAGGAAGACGGCAATGCTTCGGCTATTGCAGTTTCACGACACCGCCGCGCAACGCGGCGATGTCTTGCATGAATTGTGTCAGCCGATGCGTGCGCCGGTCGAGATCCCTGTTTCAGCTGACGTGGCAAAGACGCTTGCTTTCACCCTTCCGGCACCTCCCGCCAAAGCCAAGCCCCTGTCCAGGGCATCCTGAAGACTTGGCGTGTAGTAGGCGGTGTCTTCCAGGCCGCTGAAGAAGTTTATGCGATGAACTTCCCCCTTCTTACTCATGACAATGCCCGCTTTTCGGAGCACTTCCTGAACTGTTTTGTACTTCATGTTCATGGTGACCTCCCTTACCAAGACAAGGCAGCATCGCCCTTTCTTGTAACTGTTTGGTGCCGTCGATTGGCCAAAGGGCAACATGAATGTTGTAGCGAACGCCAAAATTCACATCACTCCGACGCAGCGCAGCGGGTGAACTTGCGGGTCGCCACGGTGGCCGACCTGGCGTCCAGAAGGGGCGGGACGTCTGATGCCCGCCCCTTCGCCCGATCAGGCCTCGGTCGTCTTCAGCGCGATGAACGTCATGTGCTTGACGCTCGACGCCGTGCGGTCCCAGTTTGCCGCGAGTGCCAGCTCGGCATCGGTGGCGAATTCGCCGGCCGAGGACGCGTCGAGAAAGCGGGTGCCCGGCACATGCGGCACGAAATGCCGGCGGCCGACCATTTCGGTGACACCACCGCCATGGCCCTGCCGCGGCTTGCGGTCGAACTCGAGCGGCCCGCCTTCGGTGTTGACCGGCAGCTCGTTCCACAGGATCGCCTTGTCCTTGAACATGAACGCCGTGTAGACGCCGCCGGCAACCGGAATGTCGTCGTCGACGACGGCCCTGAGCCCCATGTAATAGGGGATCAGCGGCCCGCCCTGCTCGGACGACGGCACATAGTCGATGAGGTCGGCGAGCTTCAGCGCCTTCATCTGTTTCGAATGCATCCAGATCGTCTTGAACTTGTCGGCGCGGTCGCCCATCAGATAGGCGGCCTCGATGATGTCGGTGTCGACGATGGAGGCGCCGGTGACGCGCACCAGGTCACTGCCGTCATTGGCGATGTTGTCGGCCAGCACGCCTTTCAGTATGCCCAGCAGCGTCAGCTTGTTGGCGCGCTGCCAGTAGTCGGTCTGGCGGCGCACGATAAGCTTCTGCGGATCGTCGCCGGCAAGGATCGAGGTCAGATCCGGGATGCCCCAGGCCTGCGCACGCACATTGCGGGCCGCGACTTCGCGGCGCGCGCCGATCTTCTTCATCTCGATCGAGTCGGCCGGGTCGTCGTTGACCGGCTCGGACGGATCGTTGCCGAGGTCCTTCCAGCCGGGCATGTCGACGGAACGTCCGCCCAGGCTGAGCTTCGAGGCGATCGACGGGTCGGAAAACAGGATCCCGGCCTGGTAAATCTCCAGCGACTGGACGTGCTCCTCGAACGAGTATTGCGCATAGACGGACGGAACGATCGCGTCCGCGATACGGGTATAGACGTCTGCCATTTTTGTCTTCCTTCAGGTTTGGGTTAAAGAGGATTGTTGGGCATCCACAGGTCGGGATTTTCGCCGGCCTCGCGTGCCAGCCGCCGGGCGCGGGCGGGGTCGCTTTTGACGAGCGCCGAGATGCCAGTCAGGTTGCGCTCGCCGGCGGCATTGCGCTTGAAGGGATTGCCTCCGCTCAAGGCAGCATTGCCGTCGATCGTGTCTTCGCGGAACATCGCCTCGCCGATGGCGTGGAACGCCTTGGCGATCTGCGGGTCGGTCAAGGCGCCGTCCGGCAGAAGGATACCCTTCGCCTTGTAGGCATTGACCAGTCCGAGCTTTTTCATCGCCCGGTTGGCGACCTCGAGCTTCTGGCGAAAGCCATCGCTGCCGGTCGGTCCCCAATCCCTGACGAGGTCGTCATGCGTCGTCTCGACCGAGCGGGCAAGGGCGATCTGCTGTGCCTTGGCCTGCTCGGCCATGTAGCCGACGAAGCGGTCGTGATAGGCCTGTGCGACCTTCGGGGTAGCACCTGCCTCGACCGCCCAGGCCTTGGACGCGTTGGCGAGCTCGTCCGAATAGGCGAAGTTTTCGGGGAGCCCGTCGGGGCGCCGGTACTCGACCTTGTCGGGCGAGGTCAGCGGACGCATCGCCTCGGGCAGCCGGGCATGGAACCTGTCCCAGTCTTCCCCAGGTGCGTCCGCGGCCGGAACGCGCAGGCTCTCGCCCTGCTGCCGCTCCAGCTCCGCATAGGAGGCGAAGACCCGATCGAGGCTTTCAGGCTTGGTCCAGCCCTTGGTTTCGGCGAGCTTGCGGTTGCCTTCGGAAAGACCGTCAAACCAGCTTGTGGCCGTGGGCGGGGCGGACCCGTTTTCGCCGTTGGCCGGTGGCCGTGCAAGGTTGCCCGCCGGTGGCGCCGCCACCACGGACCCGGCGTCTGCCAGATCTGTCATGAGAAGATTCCTTTTGTTACAGAATTAAGGGCCGGTGATGAGAGCAGTGGCGGCGAAGCTTGGTATCTCCCACCTCGAGGGGGAGATGGCCGGCAGGCCAGAGGGGGTAGCCGCGCGTGGAGCGCCGACCTCATCTGTCGCCGGGCGTCGCGCCCGTCGAACCGACCCCCTCTGTCGCCTTCGGCAACATCTCCCCCTCAAGGGGGGGAGATTAGCGCCTACGCATTATCGCCCCAGTTCTCCCAGAGCAGCGTGATGGTGCCCGACACCGCCATCGTGCCGTCGGCGTCGATATCGGTGCCGGTCGCAAACGCCAGGTTGAGATAGAGGTCGACCGGCGTCGCGGTGCCGTCGAGCGTCAAGGCTGCGGCAACATCGGCAATCGATGCGCTCGACGGCGCGGCACCCGCGCCATCCAGCGTACGGCCGGTCGCGCCCAGCACATTGACCATGGTGCCGGCAAGCACCGCGCTCGATGCTGCCGTCGAGCCGAGCGACCAGGTCAGCGCGGCATTGTCGTTGATGGTCGACGCGCGGGTAGTCAGCACCGCGAACTGCAGCCGGGCCGTACCGCCCCTGATGCGGATCTTGCCATCGATGAAATCGAACAGCTTCTGGCTGGCATAGGCCAGTGCATCGGTGACCGGCACCGGCATGGCATTGAAGGAGAAGACGGTGCGGTAGGCGCCGCCCTGTCCGGTCGTCCTGGCGGTGAGCCCCGCCCTGGGCGGGGCAAGGCCGGCTTCTCTGGCGGCGGCACGCGAAAGCGTCCGGGCAAGACCTCGGGTCATTTGATTTCTCCATTTTTGGGATTTTTCGGGGATTGAAAAAGGCAGCGATTGGACCGCCGCACGCAAACTGCGGCAAATCCTCATGGACATTTGGATCAGTTATGTGTATTTATACACAACATGAAGGGCGCCGATGTCATCCACAGGCTGTTGGCGGATGGCTGGTACGAAGTGGCTCGAAAAGGAAGTCACGCCCAGTTCAAGCACAAATCCAAGCCGGGCCGGGTGACAGTTCCGCATCCCAAGCGCGACATCCCGATCGGCACTCTCAAGAGTATTGAAAAACAATCCGGCGTGAAGCTGAGGTAGAGAAATGCGGAACTATATCGGATTGATCCACAAGCAAGCGGACAGCGACTTCGGCGTCTCCTTTCCCGATTTTCCGGGCCTGGTGACAGCCGGCGTCAACCTGGATGATGCCCGTGCCATGGCCGGGGAAGCACTGGCCTTTCATGTCGAGGGGCTGGTCGAGGATGGCGAGGCCATTCCCGAGCCGTCATCCCTGGAGGAAGTGATGTCGGACAAGGACAATCTGAGCGGTGTCGCCATCCTGGTTCCCTTGAAAGCTGAAGCTGCGAAGGTCGTGCGTGTCAACGTCACCATTCCGGAAGATGTCCTCGATCAGATTGACCGATATGCGGAGCGCCACGGCTACAGCCGATCCGGATTTCTGGCCGCTGCGGCGAAAAAGGTAATGCAGATCGAGGCAGCGTAGCGCTCTCGAAGGCGCGACTGGAGATGAAGCTCTTTGGGTCTTGTTCGGTTACTTTCTTTGCGGATCAGGCCGTCAGACAAAAACAACCATGTCTTATTTCGTGAGGCACGGTGCCTATGTTCCGCCGCAAATGCGACCGTACTTGGCAAAATCAGCCTGCGAATTAGTTCATAGACTTCAAGGGAGTATCAGACGATGACCATGTCCAGAGCCATTGCCGCCATGTTCGTAACCGCCGCGCTGGCAGGCTGCGCGCAGACCGAAGCACAGCAGAGAACCAGCACCGGTGCGCTGCTCGGCGCCGGCGCCGGCGCGCTTGCCGGCCAGGCGATCGGCGGCAACACCAAGAGCACGGTCATCGGTGCCGGAGCCGGCGCCCTGCTAGGCGCCGTTGTCGGCAATGCCACCACGCCGCAGCCGCCGCCCGGCGAACAGCTTTGCCGCTATCAGGACCGCACCAGCGGCCGCATCTACACCGCCCCCTGCGACGACCGCTACTACAACGGCGATTATTGAGCCGGCGCGGGCTGCAAATCACGACAAGGCCGGCGGGACAGCACCCCCCTCTGGCCTGCCGGCCATCTCCCCCTCAAGGGGGGAGATTGGGTATCTTGTCTGCTTCCGCCAATCACCAACGTTGCAGGATTGGCGGCTAGGGCGAAGCTGCTGATCTCCCCCCTGGAGGGGGAGATGGCCGGCAGGCCAGAGGGGGGCGCCTCGCGCCTTTCGGACCTTATCCTACCTCCCCTCCAGCTTCGCCGCCTTCTCCAGCGCAGCCAACTGCGCCTCGTCCAGCGTCAGGAACCCCATAATATGCTGCACCACTTCGGCGCGGGCATTGCTCAGCGCGCTGTGCAGCTCGAAGCCGTTCGGCGTCTTGGTCTTGGCCAGCCACTCGCCATAGGACGGGCGGCGGTAATAGCCGGTCGCAGCCGTCAGGTCGGCCAGCACCATCTCGCCGTCCTGGCCCGAGAATACCCTGAGATAGGCCTTGGCCAGGGCATCCCGCGCCTTGGCCGGGCCGCCGGCCAGGCTGGAATGGGCGAAGCGTTTTTGGCTCATACGCCCTGCCCGCCCGAAGCATCTTGCGCAGCCTGCGGCATCAGTCCGCCGAGCCCGTCGAGCAGGCCGCTGTCGCGCGCCTGCACTGCCGCCGGCACGGCATCCCTGGCGACCTTGCCCGCGGCAGCCATCGCCGCCATGCCGGCCTGTTCAGCTTGAGCCTTGGCGCGGGCATCGCGGATGCCCGCCACCTCGTTCTGGCGGCGAAAAATGCGCTGCGGGCTGCGGCCGGCGCCCTGAACGATCTTCAGCGCCTCGTCGCCGTCGATATTGTCCATCACGCCGGGGTCGAACTGCGCCATCTGCATGGCCGTGGTGACAACCTGGATGGTGTCGCGCGCCTCGGCCGAACGGCGCAGCACGTCGAGCGGGCCGGTGAAGGTCGGCCGCAACGCCTTGCCGGCAAGGCTCGCCGGCGGCAGGAAGCGGCTGTCTTCCTCGTAAAGTCCCTTGTCTTCCAGAATACCCAGCTCGCGGTCGAGATTAGAGGCAAAGCCGGCCTGAATGATCGAACCGGACGGCCCGAGCAGCGCGCCCTTCTCCTCTTGCCGAATCAAGGCTTCGGTCGCCGTCATCTGCGGGTTCTGCACCAGCGTCTGGAACAGGTTGACGAACATCATGTCGCGGATCTCCTCGGCCCGGCTGTCGGCATAATTGAAGGCATAGGTCGGGTTCTGGCCGGTGGCGATCGGCGCGATCAGCGGCCGGCCGGCATCGTCGATGAGGCCGGGATAGTTCTCGCCGGGATTGAGCACCGGCACATAGTCGAGCCTTGCCTTGGAGGCGGTCGCCGGATCGGTGATCTGCTGCAGCGCGCGCAGGCCGGAGCGCCGCACCGCGTTCTCCTCGCGCACCGTCGTCAGTGCTTCTATGGTCGGCGAGATGCCGTACGGATCGCCCTCGTAGCGGCGCCAGTTGAAGCACGACACCGGGAACGAGCGAAAACCGCTTTCCCTGACGATCGCCTCCTCGTCCTCGATGACGTGATAGGAAGCGAACGCCGTGTCGAGATACTGGTAGGAGCCGCTCAAGCTGTACATCTTGCGCTCGTCGCGCGGCTGGATGCACTGGATCAGGGAGATCTTGGTCTCGCATTTGGCGGGGTCGTCGACCAGAATCTTGATCCGCGCCGGCAGTCTGTCATAGCCGAGCAGTTGCGCCGCTTGTCTTGCCGTGCGCTCGTAGCGGCGGTGGAAAATGTCGACCTGGCCCCAGCGGTTGCGCGAGAGGTAGCCCTCGACCACCGGGATCGAGGCATAGCGGATCAGCGTGCCGCCAAAACCCTCCTCGGCATAAAGATAGGCCGGGCCGTAACGCACGACGTTGCGCAGGCAGGCCTGCGTTGCCGGCACGAAGTTCGAATTGGCGGAGTAGCGCAGCGAGAAAAGGAAATCGCGCAGCGCTTCCGCCCATTCCTTCTCCTCGTCGGTCTCCTCATCGTTGATGGCCGCGGTCGACAGACCGTGCCATTTCTCGGATTGTGGGATGATCAGGCTTTCCAGCCCCGCGGCCAGCCGGTTGGCGGCCGAGTTGATGGTATTGGCGTAGACGCGCGCACCGCGCCGCTCCTGCCGCTCAGCCTGCGAATCGACGCCGGCCTTTCGGCCGCCGCTCCACATGTCGGGCGCATCGGGATCGCAGAATTCGGACACCGCCTCCCAGACATGCTCATACTGGCTGCGCTCGCTCTCCAGTTCAGCCTGTCGCGACAGGATATCGCGAGCACGGGAATCGCTCATGGTCAGCCTCGCTTGATAAACTCAATGGGAAAGAGAAAGAAAATGGTGGGACGCCGAGGCTGCCGATCTCCCCACTTGAGGGGGAGACGTCCGGCAGGACAGAGGGGGTCGTCTCGCGTGGACCGGCGACCCCCTCTGTCGCCTTCGGCGACATCTCCCCCTCAAGGGGGGAGATCGGCAGCGCCTTATTCCGCCGGCGTCGTCTCCAGCGCCGCTTTGCGCCCAAAGCGCTGCACCACGAAACGGCCCATCTTCTGGCCGGGCACTTCGATCAGCGTGTAGGTTATCCAGGACAGCAGGCACACCACCGGCAAGACGACGACGGTGACGATCGCAAAGCGCAGCGGCGCCGACAATTCGTGGCCGAACTGGGTTATGACCAGAGCCGCCACCGGCTGGAGAACCAGCAGATGGATCAAATAGATGCTGAAGGAAAGCTCACCCATCAAATGAAAGAACCTGTTGGCGAGCGTCATGGCGATCTTTCTGGCCACGATGCCCGCCATTCCCGGCAGCATCCGGTAGAGAACCAGGGCAAAGAACCCCAGGACGAGCGCTTCGCGCATCAACAGCTTGCCCAGCCCATAGCCACCGCCGAAGGGCAGCGCCGCCAGCAGCATGGCCAGTGCCAGATGCACGAAGGGCCGCTTCTGCCTTTGATGGACGACGCCCGCCAGCAGCATCCCGCACAGGAAAATCTGCATCTTCAACGGCAGGAACGACGGCATCGGAAAATGCACCGACAACTGCCCCATCAAGAACACCATCGCGCTGCCGGTCCCCGCGGTCAGGATGGCCGCCCATAGCCAGTCAAGCCTGCGCACCAGCAGCATGATGGCCGGAAACAGTGCGTAGAACTGCATCTCCAGCCCGAGGCTCCAGTCGGGCAGCGGCGTGCGATAGGCGAAATTCGGCACCAGGCCGAACAGGAACAGCAGATGGGCGCCGATATTCTTCAGGCCGCTGTCGAGATAACGCTCGGGCGCCTGCGGCGACCTCAGCAGGAACTCGTCGATGACCATTCTCGACCCGTAGAGATAGGGGCCAAGCGCCAGGGCAACGAACAGCATGACGTAGAACAGCGGCGCTATCCTGAAATAGCGGCGGGTCCAGAATTTCAGCCAAGTTTCCGGCCTTTGCCAGGGCTCCTTGTCCTGGCGCAGCTGGTAGTGGAACACCATCAGGAAGCCGGACAGCATGATGAACAGATCGACGCCGAGGTCCGGTTCGCCGAGAATAGGAATCTGCCAGCCGGTCAACAACAAGCAGTGCCCGACGAGCACCCAGATCGCGGCGAGCGCCCGAAGCCCGTCCAGGCACTCGATGCGCGATGACCGGGCTTCTGTCATGCCGAACTCCTCGATTGCCATGTTGCAATGCAGCATGGCGGCTGAGGGAGGAATGTCAACCGTGCGGAAGGAACACGATTTGCGCTCGGCTGTTACGGAAAACGCGGAACACCGCAGGGCAATTGTAGAGGCATGCACTTGAACACCCGGGGCGCGAAGGATCGCGGCTTTTGTGATCCCGGCAGACAAGCTCCCGTCTATCTCTTCTTCACCAACCGCGCGTGCCGGCGCCAGTACCACCAGGCCAGCACCCGGTTGCGGAACACTCTTCTCATGGCGCCCATGTCACACCCCCAGCAGCACGCGGCGCTGCCCGCTGAGCTCACTGGGCGACAAATCGGTCTTCACCGTTCCTGCGGTGCCGTCATTGGCCGCAAGCTGGGCCCGCAAGGCGGCTTCGCGCGCCTGTACGTCCTTGTCGGCAATGGTCGGTGTCGGCGGCAACGGCTTCAGCGCCGGCGGCTTTTGAAAAAGGCACATAGTTTTCTCCAAAGTGAGAGGCTCTTGTCCAGTCGTAGAGCAGAAAATCCTCGCCGTTCCTGCCATAGCCCGGCAGGCGGCAGCGTTGCGTCGCGCCGAGCCGGCCTAGCCAGCGCAGCGCCAAATCATTGGCGGCCAAGGCGCGGGCCTCGACACGCCAGGCGCCGCGCGCGGCAACTTCAGGCCCGAGCACGGCATGAAAGAACTCCGTAATCCCAGGCACGCAGCGCCTCATGCGGCGCGTGCCCCAGCTCCAGGCGATCCATAAGCCGCCGCGCTGCTCGGCAGCGCCAAAGCCGGCCTCCGGATTGCCGTCGAGCTCGGCGACATAGGCAAACCCTTGCAGCGCCGTCAGCGCCAGCAGCGCAGGCGACCAGGCATCGAACTGGCAATCGATCTCGGCCCGGTCCTCGGGCCGGAGGTTGGCGGCGATGTAGGAGAGGTCGCGCAGGGTGGCGGGAATGATGCGGAGGGTCATGTTGGGTCACTTTCCGGCACGCTGCGAAGCGGAGAGCCCTAGAGAAACGAGGCGCCAAGCTAGATTGACTCTCTTTGCCGTCTGGATTTCCTTGGCCTGTGACTTGTGGATGTACCTATGGGAACAAGCGCATGACTTGTAGTAACTGCGCGCCGATCGAGGAGACCCGTACGATCTTTAGCACCGGTTGTCTCGCGGCGGCGATCACGATGGCCAAAGAGGCCATACGCGACGGTATTCTGCAGCAAGTACCGGGTGGTCCTATGTCGAGTGTCATCCCGCTTTCGGATCTCAACCCGGATGGACCATGGGACGATCTGCTTCGTTACCGCTTTCGCTGCACGACCTGCGCACAGGTTTTCTTGCTCTCCGCAGAGACCTATCATGGCAGCGGCGGCGAATGGGCTAAGGAGCCCGGCTAAGCTTTTCGGCGCTTCCTCACCGAAACGCCCCCAGCGGATCGGCCTGCCCGGCCTTCCGCCGCGCGGCCTTGAACATCGCCGGGTCGACCTGCGCCTCCCTCAGCATCATCACGCCGTAGCGGGTCGCGGCCATCAGATCGTGGCGCAGCTTCACCACTTGGCCGTCCCTGCGATGATAGAGACGGAACTCCTCGAACCAGGGCAAAAGCGTCGAAACCATCTTGAAGCGGCTTGATTGCATGCGGCCAAGCATCGGCCCGACCGCCACCGAACCGCCGGCGAACTGCGCGCGGGTGCCAAGCCTCTACTTGTAAGCCACTGCTGCGCTTGCAGGTCCCGCCAACGGAATAATCTCGCAGCGACTAAACCCTGCCTCTTTGCACCACTCGGTGAACTGGGCGCCGGTGAAGTCAAACGCCTCGCCAAATTCGATCAGCATGTTCAGCGACATCATGAGACCGAAGCCGTTTTGCCTGCGTTCGTCGTCGATGATGTTCTCGATGGCGACCAGCGCGCCACCGGTCGGCAATGCACGGTAGGCCTTGGCGATCAGCATTTTCTTGTTCTCGAGATTCCAGTCGTGAAGGATCATTCCCATCGTGATGATGTCCGCCTTGGGGAATTCGTCCGCGAAGAAGTCGATCGTCTCGGCGATGACCCGGCCGCCGAGATTGCGCTCCCTCAAGCGCCGTTCGGCGATCGGCTGCACATCGGCGAGATCGCACGTCCGGCATTGCATGTGCGGATGCCGCGCCGCGACGATGGCCGAAAGCTGCCCGGTTGCGCCGCCTATATCGGCCAGCGTCTTATAGTTGGAAAAGTCGAATTTCTCGGCAAACGCCGTGAAATTGCCCATGGAGATGCCGCTCATCGCGTCCATGAACTGCTCCAGGCGCGCCGGGTCCGCATAGAGCTCGCCGAACATCGACTTGCCTGTCTCCTTGATCTCGTTTTGAGGCTTTCCGGTTTGCAATGCCGGTGTGAGATCGCCCCAGAACCGATACAGTCGTGCGTTCGCCATCTCAAGGATTCCACCGATGTATTGGGGGCTCCGCTTAACCAGGAACAGCGCGGTCGATGGCGTATTGCCGTATTTGCCGGTTTCACCGGCGCCGTCCCTCTGCAGCAATCCGAGCGCGACGAGGGTGTCGAGAAAATCATACGTTGCGCGCGGATGCAGCCTCATCGCGCCTTGCAGTTCGAGGCCCGTTTTGGGGCCGTCCGCAAGCAGCGAGAAGAGTCCCAGTTCCACGGCGCTCAACAATGTCTTGGCTGGCCAGAACCCAAAGCCAATTTGCAGTATGTGGTCTGGAGAAATTCCGTTTTGCATCTGATCCTCCCCTATCGGCGAATGCCCCTGTGAGGCCACGCCGATGCGTCCCTTGAGCGGGATCATTCGATGCTACACCACGTCCACGGACATTCACTACAGTTTTCCAATCGGAGCCGGAGCGCATTGCCTCCCTCCCCGATTTTCCTCACCGAAACGCCCCCAGCGGATCGCTCTGCCCCGCCTTCCGCCGCGCGGCCTTGAACAGAGCCGGGTCGACCACCGCTTCCCTCAGCATCATCACGCCGTAGCGGGTCGCCGCCATCAAATCGTCGCGCAGCTTCACCACCTGGCCGTCCCGGCGGTGATAGAGCCGGAACTCCTCGAACCACGGCAAAAGCGTCGCAAACACCTTGAAGCGGCCTGAATGCATGCGGTCGAGCATCTCCATCAGCCCGGCTTCGACCGAGACCGAACCGTCGGCGAACTGCGCATGGCTGGCGAGCATGTTCAGCCCATGTGCGGAATATTGCTTCGCCAGTGCGGTGCCGGCGCCTTCCAGCGTCTCGCGGCGGCCGTCGCGCGGCCATGCCCAAGGCAGCCATTCGCCCCATGGTTTTAGCGTCAGCGCCTGCATGGCCGGAGTTTGCTGCGAAGCCCGGCAGGCCTTTGTGACATAGACGACATCGGCCTCCGTATCCCAGGCAAGTTCGACCGCGGCCGACGGATGGTCCCAGCCGAAATCGAGGGCGCCGAGCCGCGGCCAATAGCGCGGCAGCGGGAACGGTTCGCAGGCGATCAGCTCCTCGGCCACCGGAAAGATGCGGCCGGAGCCGAGCACCGGAATGCCCTTGGCCCGCGCCTCGCGCTCATGCGCCGGATAGGCGGCAATGATCTCGGCGCGCTGCTCCGGCGTATAATGCCCCGCATCGTCGATGGTCATGAAGGTGACGTGGCGGGTCATTGTGCGCCCTCGCGGCATTGAATCGTAGTGGCAGGCGCCGGACGGATGATGTTGTTTGACAAGGAACTTTCCGATGGCGGGACAGCGCCCCTCTCTGCCCTGCCGGACATCTCCCCCACGAGGGGGGAGATCGGATGCCACTCCAGCTTTCGCCAACCTCCAACGTCGACTGCAAAGCGCGGCCGGTGAAATTGCCAATCTCGCCCCTCGTGGGGGAGATGTCCGGCAGGACAGAGGGGGGCGCGAAGGAACGCAACGGATGAGAGGAGCGAATGCTTCTTTCCTGAACTTGCCTCACCCCCTCCCCATCCCTCCCACCTCCTCCGCCGACAAGAACAACAGCACCACATCGCTCATGCCGAGCAGCGGCGTGAAGGTGACGATGGTGATGCCGCCGGTGGCGTTGGTACGGGTCAGCCCTTCGGAATAGATGTCAAGCGGCGGCTCCTCGTCGAACCAGACGCCGTGCAGCGTCTCGCCCTGCCATTTCTCGCGACCCTTCTCGTAGCTCTTGAACGACAGCACCGATTCGTCGGGCTGGACATCGCCGCCGCCGCCCCAGCGCACCACGACGCTGTCGAGCGCGCCCGGCGCCCGTCCCGCCATCGTGCTGACGAGGGCGTCGGCCGGGATCATGCCGGTGCCCCAGGCCGCCTGCTGCTGCGGCGGGCCGATGAGGATGCGCTGCGGGTTGTCGCGCGTGCTTTCGCCGGTGACGCCGGCCGCCCACATCCGAACCGGACAATCGAAAACCTTGCCTTGCCACCAATCTGGATAGCGGCCGGTGAGGTGCATCGCCCATTCGGCGCCGCCGGCCCTGGTCTTGCCGAGCTGGTTGCCGGCCATGAACAGGCGCTCGCGATTGGTCGCGCCGGCGGCGTGGAACTCGGCCTGTCGGGGATAAGGCCGATAGGCGGCAAGCTGGTTAGTGCGGCGCCTGCGGTCCAGCTCCGCCAGCAGGCTGAGATATTCCGTCCTTGCCGCCCGGCTGTGCGAGGCCTTTTGCGAAGCCCGGCTTCTCGAGGAACGGCCTGAGGACGGCTTCGAGGCCGCGGATGCGGTGCCTGATTTCGTCATCGCTCAATGCATCCAGATTGTTGATGTTGACACTAATATCCTTGGGCAGCACCGACAGCACGAGCTTCAGGTACTGGTCGGGCTTTTCGGCGCGCACCTCGGCGATGACGCCGGCGCCATGGGCGCGAAAATCGGCGCGGATCGCTTCGAGAAAGCCGTCGGCCAGCGTCTTCTTCGGCCGCCTGGTTCGGCCGGGCTTGCCGGGTGCTTGATCGTGCGGCTGGGGATCGCCGGCGGAAGGAGCCTTGGCCATGCCCTACTCCGCCGTCCCGGCGGACATCGGCTTCTTGTTGCCTGGCCGCACGATGCGCTTGCGCGGCCTGGCCTTCTTGCCGGCGAGTGCCGACTTCGGCTTCCGCGGCTGGCTTGCGGGTTTCGCATCAGTCGTCGTGCCGGGCTTCATCGCACCGGCGTCAGGCAAGGCGTTCAGCCTTGCCCTGAGAATTGCCACCGCGTTGCCGTCGAGTGCTTCCGACGGGAAGCCGAAGCCGCCGACCGCATCGACGGTACCGCCGCGCACCATGCCGATCCGCACGCCGGCGGCCACCTGCTCGAAGCGGCCATGGCGTGCGTAGGGTGCGGCGCCGGCAAACTCGCCAATGGCGCTAACGACCTCGCGGCCGTCATCGTCGGTGATGATGGTGGCGTAACGGTTGGACATGGGGTGTTCTCTGAAATGGGCGCACGGGCGCGTTGGGAAATCAATGGACGATAGGTGGTTGCGGACCGGGATAGTCGGTCGCGTTCATTCGCGCCGACATACCTCGGCAGCACACGCAACATTCGGTCGAACAGGAGCCCGAAATGAAAAACCCGCCTCGACGGGCGGGTCGTTGGAGCCAATTGGCACCATACCCAAATTAGTAGCATAGCTGCCGGCACAAAGCAAGAACAAAATGTGGCGCGGTGGCAGAAAATGCGCTGCCGACCTCGCATCCCCGTCGGTGAACGGATGGAAAGAGGGGCGAAAAAGGCGGGGCATTGCGTGAGACTTGCGTTGATGGGATGGTGGTTGCGCTTGAGGGGAACGCGTCATGGGCAATGTCACCAGTCACTACGGCAGCGAGGGCAGCGACGGCATCGTCGATCGCATATTGGCCGCGATCCCGGACGCCGACCCGGCCGGCAAACTCGCTGCCGCGCAACTCTATCCGTTCGATCAGTTCCATGGCCGCGAACTGACCGCCACGCAGGAGCATGCGGCCCGTCTTGCTCCTTCGCCGACAGATCGAATCCTGGATATCGGCAGCGGCATTGGCGGGCCGGCAAGGTTTCTGGCCTCGGCCTATGGCTGCGAGGTCGACGGCATCGACCTGACACCAGCCTTTGTCGCCGCGTCGAGCCGACTGACCGCACTCAGCGGACTGGCAGACAAAGTTCGCTTCCATCAGGCCGACGCAACGAAACTGCCTTTTGGCGACAGCACCTTCGATGCGGCGATCTGCTTCTATGTGGGCATGAACATCGAGAACAAAGCCGCGGTCATCGACGAGGCCTGGCGCGTGCTGAAACCGCGAGGCAGGCTGATCTGGACCGAAGCCGTGCTCGCCGGCGGCGAGCCCTACTATCCCATGCCCTGGGCGGTTTCTGCGGCGACCAGCCACCTCGCCGATCGGGAAAAATTGAAAACCCTGTTTGTCGATGCCGGATTTCGCATCGACGAAATCGTCGACGAAACCGGCGAACATGTTGAGCTGGCGCTGAAGAGGGCCAATTCCGGCGTCGTGCCCTCGCCGGCGCAGCAGCAGGCAAATGAAGTCGTCGTGGGCGCGGAATTCCTGCAGCGCCGCCGCAACTATATCCGAAGCCTGAGTGACGGAAAGCTCGCCTCGCTCGCCGTGATCGTCTCCAAACCGGCCTGAAAACAAAAAACCCGCCTCGGGAGCCGGGTCGTTGGAGCCAATTAGCACCATACCCAAATTAGTAGCATAGCTGCCGGCACAAATGTGGCACGGCGGCAGAAAAATGCGAATTCCGTTCAGCGCCTCGCCTTGTCCGCCTCCCGATTGACCTTCCAAGAAGACCGCTAGGCTGCATTCCTTCGCGCCCCTCTCTGTCCTGCCGGACATCTCCCCCACTCGAAACCGCCAATCTCCCCACTTGAGGGGGAGATGGCCGGCAGGCCAGAGGGGGTACTGTCCCGGGCGCTGTCCCGCCGACTTAAAGCCGGCAACACAAGCAACGTTCGATCAAAAAGAAGCCTGAAAACAAAAACCCGCCTCTGTGGGCGGGTCGTTGGAGCCAATTAGCACCATACCCAAATTAGTAGCATAGCTGCCGGCACAAAGCAAGAACAAAATGTGGCGTTGCGACAAAAGAACCGAATTCTCTTCGGCGCCTCGCGTTGCCCGCCAGCCACTTTGTGGGCGCGAACGCAGCGTCGGCAATTGGCGCTTCCTCCATTTGCCGAGGCATCTCACCGGCCGACGAGCAGCCGCAGCCGCGGATCAGAACAGGCATTCGCGCGTTTGAACCCCAGCCAATGGGAGCAACAGCCATGAACGTCGCCAATCTGCAACTCGAAGGCCTGCTGATGGCCATCGCATCGATCAATCAGGTCCTGGTCCGCAAGGGCGTGGTCTCCGTCGAGGAGATAGACATCGCCTTGCGCAAGGCCGAAGCCAGCGAGACCAACGAGGAAAGGTCCGAAGGCATGTCGGCGTCGAGCCGCGACGCCGTCAACTTCCCGATCCGACTGCTGGAGTTGGCCAATCAATGCCAGCCGGAGACGGACATGCCGTCCTTTTCGAAACTGGCACGCATGGTCGGTCAGATCAAGGAACCTTACAACGACCAGATGTGACGCGGCGACCGAGGATGACCGCCGCAGCAACCTTTGGCATCACGCCCTGCCAAGCTTCAGCGCCAGGACGCGGCCCGGCCCGTGCACGGCGGCAAACAGCAGCCCGGCCAGGAAGGTGAAGTGATCGACGAAGAAGCCGAACTCCGCCTGGTTGCCGGCCCAGTGCGACGGCCCGTGGAAGGCAAAGCCGAGGAACAGCACATAGGCGCCGGCGACGAGTGCTGCCCATGAGAAGAAGGCGCCGGTCAGGAAGCATAGAACGAGGACGACCTCGAGCAGGGCTGCGCACCAGGCCAGGAACAGCGGGAATGGAAACCCGGCCGCCGCGATATAGCCGGCGGTGGCGCCGATATCGACGAATTTGAAGATCACGGCCATCAGGAAGACGGCGGCGAAGATCAGGCGGGCGATAAGGATTGCCGCGGTCTGCCACGGCGACTGAACGGATGATTGAGCGGTTTCCAAGGTCATGATGTCCTCCCAGAGTTGCGATGGTTGTGCCCCAAGGACGCACCACCAGCCGCAAGCCCGACATCATCCCCCGAAAAACCTGAGAGATACAAGCGGGCGACACCAAAGTGGCGCCTTCCCTTCTCCCCTTGTGGGAGAAGGTGTCGCCGAAGGCGACGGATGAGGGGTGCTCCAGCTTGGCGCCGGCGGCACTCCGTCCAACACCCCTCATCCGTCTCGGCGCTGCGCGCCGATCCACCTTCTCCCACAAGGGGAGAAGGAAGGTTGTACTACCCCACCTTGACCCCCGGCTTGCTGATCGGCTCCCGTACCGTTCCATACTGGCTGCCCCAGCGGTCGGTCATCGCCCAGCGTATGTCCCAGAGTTCCGGGAAGAAGCGGTGGCGGGCGCCGGCTTCCAGCAATTCGACCGGCCGGCCCTTCAGCGATTTCGCGCCGAGGCCGATCGTGCGGTGGATGAGATAGAGGTGGTTGGCACGGAATTTCTGGAACAGCTCGTCGAACTCGATCAGCGCTTCGGCAACGACATAGCTGTCGCCGTGATCGTAGCCGGTATCGTAGACATTCTCGACCGAAAGGCCGCGGTCGTCGAGGTACGACGCCTTGAAGGCCCGCCACAGATCGGGCGGCAGGCGCAGCAGTTGCTTGAAGCCCGGCGATTCCTGGCCGCTGCCATTGCCGAGCTGCAGCCGGATCTGCTGGTATTCCTTGGGCGACATGGTTTCGAGCAGGTCGAGCTGCGCCGTCATCAGCCGCATCAGCCGGTGCACGCGCCCCATCAGCGTGACGATGCGATGCGTGTCCTGCTTTTCCAGGAAATCAACGACATCGACCAGCGTATAGGCGATGAGCTTCATCCACAGCTCCTCGACCTGATGAACGATCTGGAACTGCAGCTCGTCGGCATTCACCATCTCGGCCAGCGGCTTCTGGCAGGCCAGCAGCCTGTCGCATTTGAGGTAGACGCCATAGTCGCGCATCTCAGGCGTTTCGATGCGGGCATAATAATCCTGCTTGTCCATGGCCATGCTCCTTGCCGCGGCCGTTGGGCCGCAGGCGCTTGTTGGATCCCGTTCCCGAGTCTAATCGCCTTCTTGCCGAACATTGTCCCTTTCTGTTATTCGATTCGTGCAAAATGAAGGACAAACACTGCATCTGAAGCGGATAGGAAGAACGAATGATGCTGGATGCGGTCGACCGGAAGATCGTCGCGGCGCTCGAACGCGAGGCCCGCATCTCCTTTGCCGCGCTCGCCGACGAGGTCGGCTTGAGCAAGACGCCGTGCTGGAAGCGGGTCAAGGCGCTTGAGGACGCCGGCGTCATCCGCGGCTACTCGACCCGGATCGACCCGGCCAAGCTCGGCTTCGGCATCGAAGCCTTCATCCAGGTGTCGATCGATTTCGAACTGTCGGACGCCTTCGAGGCGGCGGTCAAAAAGCATCCGCTGATCCGCCGCTGCCACGCCACGACTGGCGAGGCCGACTATCTCCTGCAGATAGTCACCGTCGACATGATGGCGCTCGACAGGATGCTGCGCGAGGAGCTCAGCCGGCTGCCCGGCGTGCGGCGCACGATCACCTCGATGGCGATGCGCGAGATCAAGGGCGGCATCTCGTTCGCCAATGCCGTCGGGCATACGCAGACCAAGCGATAGTCAGGCCCTGGTCATCAATTCGCGTCCCAGCCGCTTCGGTTGCTCGGCGCGCAGAACCACATTTGTCGTCACCGTGCCGTACCGGCCGATGCTGTCGACGATGCTTTCAAGATCGGGCGGTGACGGGACCACGACCTTGACCAGAAAACAATCCTCGCCGGTCACCCGCAGCACCTCGACCACCTCCGGCAATTGGGCGAACTTCTTCAGGCAGGCCTGGATATGCTCATGCGTGGTGCGCAGGCGGATGACCGCCATGGTGCCGAGCCCGAGCGCTGCCGAATTGATCACCGCCTTGTAACCGGTGATGACGCCGCGCTCCTCCAGCCGCTTCACCCGTTCCGAGGTGGCGGGCTGGGACAGTCCGACGCGGCGGCCAAGCTCGGAGATGCCGATGGTCGCAGATTGCGAAGGCTTGCGCACCGGCAAGGTCGATTTCGCCACGGAACCGCTGCCGCCGCATGAAAGTTATCTGCTCATTGCAACGGGAGCACAGGACATGGCCGACGACCCGAACCGCTACGAGACCGGAGCGAGGAAATATCCGGCAAAGACGAGCCCCGACGCGGCCGACGAATTTTCGCAGGATGCGGCCGGCAACAAGCCACCTCCCGGCGGCATGGGATTGACCAGGCCGGCTGACGATTTCGACGACAGGACCCTGCATTCGGAGGGCCAGAACCCGCCGCGCGCAGCGATCCGGCCAGACGGCAAGGCCACCGCCAAGAAGCCCGGCAAGGACACAAGACGATGAACGTCGCCAATCTCCAGCTCGAAGGATTGATGATGGCGATCGCGGCCGTCAACAACGCGCTGGTCCACAAGGGCCTGCTGTCGGTCGACGAGGTCGACATGGCGTTGCGCCGGGCCGAGGCGGCGATGACCAGCGAGGAGCGTCTCTATGAAGACATGTCGCCATCCAACCGCGACGCCGTCTGCTTTCCGCTCAGGCTGCTGCAGGCGGCCAACAATGCCCAGGGTGAAACCGGCGTACCGTCCTTTGCCGAACTGGCCAGGATGGTCGGCCGGACCAAGGAGCCCTATAACGACCAGATGTGATGGAGGACGCCATGGCCGACGACAAATCCAAGACCAAGCAGGATCGCAAACTGGTCTCAGGCGAAGAGCCTTACGAGGTCGCTGCCTTTGCCCGCAAATACGGCATACCGCAAAGCGAGGCCGCGACCATCATCAAGCGCTACGGCCCCTCGAGGAGGAAGCTCGACGCGCATATGGCGAGCCGCAACGCCTGATCCAATTCTAGCGGTGGCCGCCGTTCACGCCGGAAGCGTCCCTGCCCTGCCGCCTTGTCGAGAGTATCGGCACCGTCAGCCGTGACCTGTCGGGTTCGCCCCTGTGGGGATTCAACGCCTGGTTTTGACAGCCGCGGAATACTCTCGCGGCGCAACAACTCATTTACCTCGACGCTGTACCAGTCCGATGAGCAAAGCCGGGGGGTCGGATGCAGGAACAATTATTGCGCTACGAATGTGTCATGGAGCCGAACGGCCGATGGATGGTGTGGGACATCGTTCACGATCTGCCGGCGCAATTTTCGCAAATCGCGCTGATCGGCCTGAGCCGTCGTGAAGCGGTTTCGCTCTGCCGGCTGCTCAACGAGACGAGCCGTTCCGAGACGCGGCAGAGCCGGGCCTCCTGAGAAGCATGCTCTCAGGCCTGCCCAAGCGCGAGGGGATCTACATGCGATCGACAATATTCGGTCTGGTCCTGCTGCTGCCGGCCGCCGCCCTGGCAGAACCGATCGAGACGCAGAAGATCATCACGGCGGCGACCGGCGACTGGAACAGCGACGGCGCCGCCGATCTGGCGATGATCGTGGAGACCGAGCCCGGCCATCCCATGGACATGTATTTTTTCCTCAAGGATCGCGATGGCGATTTTCTAAAACCTGCCGGGGTCGTGCATGAACAGATTTACGGCGAATGGAAGGATTATGACCGGCCGGGCCCCGCCACATCCGACACCGAGCCCGAACTCACCGCGCTCCCCAACGGTTCGATCAAGCTCTATGTTCCGGCGATGGAGATCGGCAGCGAGCGGACCAATAAGACGCTGACGCTCGCCTGGCGCAACGGCACGTTCGTCGTCGCCGGTTTTGCCTACGATTATTGGGATTACATGGACGACAATGTTGCCGGCGACTGCGACTACAATGTGCTGACCGGCAAGGGCAAAAGCAGCAAGAAGCTGGCGGACGGCAGCACCAGGCAAGCGACCGTATCGGTCGAAGGCAAGGTCATCGCATTTGCGGAATGGACCCCGGGCACTGGCTTCAGCGCTTGCGGAGAGTGAGAGGTTTCGGTTGCCTCACTGCAGCGGCGGCTTCCACAGCAGGCTGTTGCGATCGGCGGACTTGACGCGCAGCCAGGTTTCGCGGCCATCGCGCAGCACCCGGAGCGGGATCTCGGCACCCGCCGGGCCGCTCTTCCAAAGCTTGCGATAAAAATCGGCAAGCCCATCGACCGCCGTGTCGCGGACATCCGAGATGACATCGCCTTGGCGAAGGCCCGCCTGGGCGGCTGGACCGCCCTCGGCGACGCTCATCACCACGACCTTGCCGTCGCTCTCGGCCGAGAAGGCGCCGAGCCACGGCCGCGGCGGCCTGGCGACCTGCCCGCGCGTCAGCAGATCGTCGAGGATGGGCGGCAGAAGATCGATCGGCACCACCATGTTGATGTCGGCGACCTCGCCGTTGCGGCTCATCTGCAGGCGTAGTGAACCGATGCCGAGCAGCCTGCCATCCGCGCCGATGAGGCCGGCGCCGCCCCATGAGGGGTGAGCCGGCGCCGTGAAGATCGCCTCGTCGAGCAGATATTCCCAATAGCCGGCGAATTCCTGCTTGGTGACGATCCGCGCCCGCACGGAGCGGCCGACGCCGTCGGCGAGCACGACGGGATCGCCGATCTTGGCCCTGGACGCATCGCCGAGCGCAATGGCGGGCAGCCCGAGCGGCGCCAGCGCCTGCACCAGGCCGAAGCCCGACTCCTGGTCGTAGGCGAGCGCATGGGCGGGAACCACGCGCCCGTCCTGGTCGGCCAGCCAGACCTCCTCGGCCTCAGTGATGAGATAGCCGATGGTGAGTACCAGCCCGTCGCCGCGGATGACCACGCCACTGCCCTCACGGCGGGTGCCAAGTGTATTTGCCGTGAAGGCGTCCTCTGGCACGGTGGCGCGGACGGCCACAATGGATCGCAAAAGGGGTTCGATATTCATGCTTTGGTTCCTGGCAATGTTCGCAGGCTGATATGGGCTATAGGTATGGCGCAGGTGACCGGGCGCAAGAGGTGGCGCCGGCTTTGGCGTGGACCGGCGCCGCGCCGTTCGCGCCGGGGTTTTGCAACAGCGCCGGCAGCCCTATCTGTACCTACGGCTATCCCAAGCTGCCCTATGCAAAGTTCCTCCGCCATTGCCCACGTTGATATCTGATATCCTCCCAACCCAACCCTTCCAAAGGCCTCCCAAATGAACGACTACGCAACGGACCAATACACGCCGCCAAAAGTCTGGACCTGGAACAAGGCAAATGGCGGCGCTTTCGCCAGCATCAACCGGCCGATCGCCGGCCCGACGCATGACAAGAAATTGCCGGTCGGCAAGCATCCGCTGCAGCTTTATTCGCTGGCGACACCGAACGGCGTCAAGGTGACGATCATGCTGGAGGAACTTCTGGCGCTCGGCCACAGCGGCGCCGAATACGACGCCTGGCTTATCAGGATCAACGACGGCGCCCAGTTCGGCAGCGGCTTCGTCGAGGTCAACCCCAACTCGAAGATCCCGGCCATGATGGATCGCAGTGGGAAAAAGCCGGTCCGCATCTTCGAATCCGGCTCGATCCTGCTCTACCTTGCCGAAAAATTCGGCGAATTCCTGCCGACGGAGCAGCCGGCTCGCGCCGAGACCCTGTCATGGCTGTTCTGGCAGATGGGCTCGGCGCCCTATCTCGGTGGCGGCTTCGGCCATTTCTACGCCTATGCGCCGACGAAGATCGAATATGCCATCGACCGCTTCGCCATGGAAACCAAGCGGCAGATGGACGTGCTCGACCGACGCCTCGCCGAAAGCGAGTATTTAGGCGGCAGCGACTATACGATTGCCGACATTGCGGTGTGGCCCTGGTATGGCGGGCTGGCCAAGGGCCGTATGTATGACGATTCCGGCGAGTTCCTGCAGGTGGAGCAGTACAAGAACGTGCAGCGCTGGGCCGACGCCATCGACGCGCGGCCGGCGGTCAAGCGCGGCCGCATGGTCAACCGCACCTTCGGCGAGCCTTCGATGCAGCTGCACGAGCGCCATGACGCCAGCGATTTCGAGACCAAGACGCAAGACAAGCTCGCGGCGGCCAAAAGCTAAGCGGACGACTGAAACTGCTGATCTCCCCCCACAATGGGCAGGGCTATTGCAGATGGAAAGCCGAGGCTTTCGCTCTACGACGTACCCCCACCCCTAACCCCTCCC